>CAUZUN010000029.1:0-7074 GCA_963583115.1 Candidatus Thalassarchaeaceae archaeon | reverse complement strand
TGACTCCAAACTAGAGCCATGATTGTTCGATTGCTAGTGTTGAAAATTCAACCCCAGGAACCTTGCTTCATCATCGCATCTGCGATCTTTTCGAAGCCGGCAATGTTAGCGCCGAAGACATAGTTGCCCGGCTTCCCGTACTTCTTGGCGGTGTTGTACGCCTTCTCATGGATTCCGACCATGATTGCATCAAGTCGTGCATCCACTTCTGCCCGAACCCACGCCATTCGGAGGCTGTTTTGGCTCATCTCAAGACCGGAGGTTGCAACGCCACCGGCATTGGAGGCCTTTCCGGGAGCGAACGCGATTTCGTTATCGTGGAAGACATCGACCGCCGCTGGTGTGCATGGCATGTTTGCTCCTTCAGCGACATATTTCACGCCGTTGTCTACCAAATTTTGGGCATCTTTTCCATTCATTTCGTTCTGCGTAGCGCAGGGAAGCGCGATATCGACTGGAATCTCCCAAATCGGATTGTAATCGAGGTCCTTGTCACGAGGAGTGTAGTCATATCCGCGGTGTTTTGCGTAATCCTTGATTCTGCCACGCTTGACATTCTTCAGTTCCATAATCCAATTCAACTCGTCGGCGTCGATTCCGTTCGGGTCGTGGATAAATCCACTACTATCGGATAGAGTGACGACCTTTCCGCCGAGTTGTTGAACCTTCTCGCAAGCGAATTGTGCAACATTTCCCGAGCCGCTAATTGCTACCGTTTTTCCTTCAAACGAATCGCCGTTTGCTGCCAACATCTCTCGCACAAAGTAGGCTAGACCGTAGCCAGTTGCTTCGGGACGAATCAGAGAACCACCGTACTCGAGCCCCTTTCCAGTGAGAACGCCGGTGAATTCGTTAGCCAACTTTCGGTATTGTCCGTAC
Source organism: Candidatus Thalassarchaeaceae archaeon (assembly GCA_963583115.1). Lineage (GTDB taxonomy): Archaea > Thermoplasmatota > Poseidoniia > Poseidoniales > Thalassarchaeaceae > MGIIb-Q1. The sequence continues at coordinate 6,195 of CAUZUN010000029.1, read as the reverse complement.
AGGTAACCGATTTCTCGACTACCGACTCCAATGTCACCTGCTGGAACATCCGTGTTAGCGCCGATGTGCTTCTGGAGTTCAGTCATGAACGCTTGACAGAAACGCATGACCTCATTGTTCGACTTGCCTTTTGGATTGAAGTCTGAACCACCCTTTCCGCCACCCATAGGGAGACCGGTCAAACTGTTCTTGAAGACCTGCTCGAAAGCGAGGAACTTGAGAATCGAGAGATTAACTGTCGGGTGGAATCGAAGACCGCCTTTGTATGGGCCAATTGCACCGTTGAACTGGATTCGGAAGCCACGGTTCACCTGTATGTTGCCTTCGTCATCAATCCAAGGAACTCGGAACTGAATCAACCGCTCGGGTTCACACATCCGGTGGAAGATGTTCGCCTCAATTAATTCGGGTCGAGCCTCGACCACTGGGCTTAGACTCTCAAGAACTTCCAAAACCGCCTGATGGAACTCTGGCTGGTCAGGGTCGCGCTGCAATACCTTCTCGTACACTTCTTGTAGATGGGGGTGCATTTTTTTCACCAATTGTAGGAATGAAAGGGGCTTATCCCCCTTTCGTGGCCGGCCGACCCTCATACACCTTTTCATTCTTGCTCATTTGATGAGTAATCAAAAAACCGGCTAAATGACAGACACAAAGCCCAAACTGCAACTCAACCAAGAGTAATTAGCTCGCTTGTCGGCTTGTGCGAGAACCTCAACTGTGTTCCTCGATAATTAAGCAAAAATGACTCTTTCTGCCACTTCTGCGACTGCTTCTGCATGGCTTGGCAGCGTCATCACAAACATCGCTGCCTGAGAAACTTGTCTTGTTCGAAGCGCTTCAGCAATCGGAGTATGGTCCTTGAACCAGCGGGTCTTGCCATCTTTGCCAACGATTTTCACATCGACTGCTGCCATCCTCGGCTCGGATAGCAGCAACTTGACGCTCGGCACATCGATTGCAACAAATCCAAGTGGTACATTTGCGCGACCAGCAATTTCGTCTTCGATTCCTCTTCTCAAATCCGAGTCGGTCGCAAGTTCGACTAAACGGTCGACCTGTTCGTCAGAGAACTCCTCCCGACGACGAGTGACACAGACCTTGAGCAATTGACGATACTTGAGGCGACGAAGCATCTCTTGAGCTACTCCACCCGCTTCGTCGAGCGCCTGCCAAATCTCTGCATCCACCATTCGCTGCATATCGACCGCGTCTGGCAACTTGTCAGCACTTCTCTCAACAGCGCGCGAGAGCATCATTTCGGTGACCCTTGTCACCCGATGGAAATAGACTGCAGAATACATCAACCCACGCGCCATCAACATGCCTTCCAAGGCTGTGATTCCACCCTCCTTCACCGCCACTTCACCACTTTCGCGCGTGAGACAGTCAATTAGACGAAGATGGTCGACTACACCATGCCTAACTCCGGTGAAATGTGCATCTCTTAGCAAGTAGTCGAGTTGGTCGCAGTCAACAGGTCCGTGGACTAAATTTGCCAGGGTGTGGTCCTCGGACACGAAGGTGCTCGACCCCTCACCCCAATGAAACAGATTTCTTTCCGAGCCGCCAGCATCTGCGCCGTGAATCAAACTCGCTACCTCTTCGGGGTCGATTCCGTTCCGCTCAAGAATGTCCGGGATTTTTTCCCGGTTGGCGAAAAGCGATTCCTCGCCCTCTCGCAATATGTCGTAGTCTCCGGTGATGATTCCCTCGGTGATGTGCATGTGGTCAGCCCCCCCTCTTTCGTGGAGGATGTGCTCAAGGGTGTGGGAGTAGGGTCCGTGGCCGACATCGTGCAGCATTCCCGCAACCTGTACGACCTCTTTTTCGTGGGCATTCAAGCCAACCGAATCCGCCATCAGGCCTCCTAAATGGGAAACTCCGAGCGAGTGCTCAAATCGAGTGTGGTGTGCTCCGGGGAAGACTAAATGGGCCAATCCTAGTTGTTTGATGTGGCTCAATTTGTTGAACTCCGGGGTCGCTAGAAGTTCCCGGCGGACGCCGTCGATGCGGAACATTCCGTGAATTGCATCGTTGATGACCTTCGCAGACATGTGCATCCCTCATGCTGACGGGCGACTCTCCTCGCTTTCAATCCAACGGCTGCGACTCAATTCAAAAAATTGAGCACAAAACCAAATTGCAAACGGTCACTGCTGTCCGCCGTATTGGTCGTAGCCTTGCCCTTGTTGTCCTTGCTGGGCATACCACTGCTGTGTCTGCTCTTCGGTCCAGCCGCCGTACTGCTGTTGCTGCTGTCCCATCTGAGCCCACCATTCTGCTTGTTGACTGATTCGCATTTCTTCTTCGAGGTCTTCGCGGCGCTCCTCAATTCTGTGTCGTAGTAGCATTCCCTGTGAACCGGCGATAGTACCGCTGCGCAGCGCCTCATCGAGTTCTTCCTCCAACTTTGCGAGGCCCGAGAATCCTTCTGACTCCATCAACTCAGATTCCATACTCTCAAACAATTTCCTACGGCTGCTATTCGATGTGAGCATTATGCCCACCATCGCAAGCGAGAAAATTACCAAAATCAGAACAACTGCTGAAATCAACTGCCCATATTTATCGGACAGCATAGCGCTGTTAGCCAGTTCACCATCGACCACATCATCAGCCCGGCCATCCATGTCCGAGTCTTGAGGCGTGTCAAGTGGGTCGTATGGGTTGCTTTGTGGGTCAGAACGAACCTCATCGCTGTTTGAGTAGCCATCGCCATCAATATCCCAATCGAGGAAATCAGGGATTGTGTCACCGTCCATATCCGGGCAGCCTCTCTTGAAGAGAGTGGAGTTACCCGCCTCACTTGGGCAGTCGTCGGAGATATTTGCGCCTGGTTGGTCGGCAAAGCCGTCAACATCTAAGTCGGACCAGAGAAGGCCGTGTTGAGGGAACGGGTCGACCGTGTCTGAATATCCATCACCATCCCAGTCTTCACATCCCAAAAGTGCGCCTTGAGTTGAGTTACCCCAGCGTGCGGGGCAGTCGTCAGCATTTGTGCCATCGGGATTGTCGCCATATCCATCATCATCTTGGTCAGACCATTGGCTTGCATCCGCGGGGAATGGGTCGCCTTCATCGGACCATCCGTCACCATCAGAGTCAGGACAGCCAAATTTGTCCTCGTATGAGGTACCTGCTTCATCTGGACAGTCGTCGACATGCTCGTTGCTCTCTTCGACCTCATCGACATATCCGTCGCCATCTCGGTCAGGGCAGCCATTCGATGGGATTCCTGCTACTGTTGGACAGTCATCGTTGTCGTTTGAGACGCCATCGCCATCGTTGTCAGGGCAGCCGAACCGGTCGATTGTACTCGACCCAGCGCGGGTCGGACAAGCGTCAGGTTCTGTGCCATTTGGATTGTCGCCATAGCCATCGAAATCTTGGTCGTCCTTCTGGCTTGGATTGTTGGGAACTGCATCTTCGTGGTCAGCCCAACCATCACCATCCGCATCGGGGCAGCCGATGAAATTTCGATATGAGTCACCCGGATCAAAGGGACAATCGTCCCACGGTTGGGTGCTATTGAAATCGCCTTCATCTTCGATGCCATCATCATCCCAATCGAGCGGATTTGGGTCCGGTGCATAGGCTCCGGGTGTCCATTCTCCCGGCCAGTGTGAAAGTCTCGTGACATTCCAAGAACCGTCAGCCCAGTTGTCTCCCTTGCCATCTCCATCGGTATCGTTCCATTGAGTTGGTTGACTAGGGAATCGGTCATTCATGACAGATTGTCCGTCGCCATCCAAGTCGAGGCAGCCGAACTGGTCGCGCCATGAGTTACCCCACATCATCGGACAGCCGTCTGGGTCTGTTCCGTTCGGGTTGTTTCCAAAGCCATCTCCATCCGTGTCCTCCCATTGAGTTCCATCGTTTGGAAGATGGTCTTCAGTATCGGGCCATCCGTCACCATCCGTGTCGATACAGCCAAAGAAGCCCGCACCACCAGAGGAGTTGCCAAAGATATCCGGGCAATCGTCACCCTGCCAGCCGGTCTGGTTATCACCGAAACCGTCGCCATCTCTGTCACCCCATTGACTGCTGTCGTTTGGGAATGCATCTGTGCCGTCGCCGACACCGTCGCCATCAGAATCGACTCCGTAAGTAATAATGAAACCGTCCGCCCCACCAATACTGTTCAAAGTCAAGGTGTTGGCATCATCTCTTGCACTACTGTGGAAATAACCGCCGAAGGCGTAGGTCCCATTGTGGACAGCCACTGCATATCCATACTCGCTGCTGGAACCACCAAAGTGGTGGATTGTATCCCAAACATAAGTTTGCGGATTCTGTTGAGAAGGAACTAGTGTCGCGAAAAAGGCATCAGTACTTCCGCTGTTGGCGATGTAGGTGTTTCCGAACCAAGCGGTGCTCTGGTACATTCCCGCGATGGTGATATTGTTTTGAGTTCCACCAATATCCAATGCGTAGCAGTAATCTGTACTACTGCCACCAACGGATTGGGCCATTTGTATCGCTCCGTAGGCGTTATACTTCGATACAAAGCAATCCCAATTGTTGCTCTGTTGGTAAGCATAGATCCAAGTTCCATCGAATTTCATCCGGTAATTGAATCGACCGACCGTGTAGACTTCGCCATTATTGTCTATTGCCACATCTTCACCATGAGCGCTGTAGGAGGATTCGTATCCGGCCCACTTTGCCCAAAGGAAATTCCCGCTGGTGGTGAACTTGGCTGTGAAAACGCGGTAGTAACTGCTCGACTGGTAGCCTGGCGATAGTTCGGTTCCCCCGATGTTGATACGATAAGTGAATTCACCGGTTACAGCAACTTCTCCGATGTCATTGACATCTATCCCTCGACCCCGCTGATAGTAACTGCCATACATCCGCTGAGCCCAAATGAATTGGCCACCCGGTGCGAGTGCGGCGATGAAGGCCTCTTGGTTGGAGTAACTCGCGAGTGTAAATTGTCCAAAGTATCCTGTGTTGTAGTAGTAGCCTGTGATGTACACATTTCCACTGTTGTCCATAGCCACACCGTGCCCTTGGTCGTCCGAACTACCACCCGCTCGGACCGCCCACAGCCAGGTTCCGTTGGTGTCCAACTTCGCTACGAAGACATCGTAACTTCCCTGACTGGAGAGGTAGGTGTTCCCGAAAGTTGCGGTGCTGTAGAAATATCCAGTGATGGAGATGTTGCCGCCGTCGTCGACATCAATATCCTTGCACTGGTCCGAACTGGTGCCACCCATTTCTTGGGCCCAAAGCCAATTTCCTGACGGGCTAATCTTTCCTACGAATCCATCGGTTGACCCTTGCCCATTGAGTTGAATGTTGCCAAATTGAGCATTATTGTAGAAATAACCGCAGACATAGGTATTGCCATAGGCATCCAAATCAATTGCTTCAATTGAGTCTGTGCTAGCGCTACCTGAGACAGTTTCACCCCACAGTAGAGACTCTTGTCCTGCCGCAAAACTGGCTGGATTTTCATCCGCCAATTCGGTAGGAGTGCTGAAGCCAGTCAATAGCACTACCAGCATCAAAAGTGTCAGCATAATTGCCGGTATCGTAGCGGGTCGAGATTTTCGCAGGCCGTTCGTCATAGGTGTCCCTCACCTGCACGCATAGTTTGTCCAATTGTAGGTTTCGCCGCTACGGCGTGACAATCATTGGTATGGATGAGCCGCTTGATACGCTTCCAAACGGGTCATGAGTCGTTCATCTCCATGATTTACTATCATCGCCCTAACCGCTTCTTCGACGAGGGCGTGTTCATTCGGTTGCAGACCCATAGCCCTTCGCAGACAGTCGAGAATCGCCATTTCGTCATCAGAGATGACTTCATCATCGAGCGCCGCAATCAGTGTCGACTGGTAGCAGGTGGCATCGCCGATGTGACGGCCGGCCCACTCAGCCTCGTCAACCGAGTTAATCGGCGAGCGAATCTCGCCGCGGCTGATAGCAAAAGCCTCACCTTGAGTTTCGATTGGCAACCCCAAACATTTGGCCAATATATTGAGAATTGACATTTCATCATCTGTAATTCGATTATCCTCAAGAGCAGTCTCAAGGGTCCTCAGATAGAGCATCAAACCGCGGCTCGACTGTAGCGTCATACCCCCGCCACCATGCAGCAATATATGACGGTCACCGAAAAGAGCCGTCCTGTAATCAAACCGAACGCATTCAAAACAGAAGGTAAGCACAAGCAATCCATATACC
>CAUZUN010000028.1:0-7270 GCA_963583115.1 Candidatus Thalassarchaeaceae archaeon | reverse complement strand
CCGCTCGCAAGAGAAGTTGGGCTAGAAATCCCCGACCTACCTTTCCGGCACCGAAAATCACCGCCAACGGGCGCTGCGCGAGTCTAGCCACACCGATCACACTGACCTCTTGACCCGCCTTGAGAATGGCACCTCTCGACTCGACGATTTGAGGAATCAACGCCAACCCTCCTCCGATGAACAACTCGCCCTTTGGAAGTCGCTGTCGAATCTCATCGATTGGATAGTTCAAGTTCCGGATCGCCTGCCACGCTTCACCGAGAGATTTCTGTCCGGCCCCCAGTTCTGAACTAGGACCCAACCCCCGAATTTTCTCATTTTCCAATTGAGAAATCAATTTTTCAGCCCCTTCTCGGGTTGGTGAAGCCCCAAAAGACTCGGCAAGTGAACCCCCGCCCGTAGCCGTCGAACTGTAGCAGAGGGCGGGCAATCTTCCAACCGCTGGCAGCCAACTCATTTCAGCCATTGGCTCGCCACCGACCAAGCCGACATGCTCACTGGTATTGGCGAGATTGAAGAGGTCGCCGATGCCCACTCCGAGTCCGAGAACTCCAGAGGAAAGGTCGTCGCAGCCACATATCACTTCGGCGCCTGCAGATATTCCAGAGAGAACTGAGCCGGCCTCACTGACAAGCCCAATCACCTCTTCAGGAAGGTGGAAATTTCCAGTTCCGGAGAATCCCCGCATCGAGCGGCTGTCGCGAGCGACCACACCGGTCAACTCCCAGTTCAGCACATCCTTCAATTGCACTGCGACCCCTTCACCAATCGGTCCATTCTCCCCCTCCCACTGAGCCAGCCGGGATGGAACCCACGCCCGCGTTGATGAGAGAATGTGGTCGTTTTCTACCGGCCTTTCAAACTCCTCTCGGACCTCGCCGAACCAGTGAATAGAACGCCCCACAACTTCTCCATCGCGGATTACTATCGCTGAGGGACCATGCCCCGTAATGCCAACACGAGTGACAGATTCACCCCGCTCGCCAAGCCATTTCCGAAGATTGCCCCAAACAGCCTCAGAGGTCGGCCAAGATTCCATGTCCCACTTGCCCGCATTGTTGAGCAGCAGCACCTTTGTGGCGCTTGTACCGACATCGATTCCAAGCGTCAGCGGAGAGCGCATTCGAAGCGAAGATGCACCTTCCATGCCCACCTGTGGGAAGCGTGAGTCCATTGGAGGTTTGCCTTGTCGCACAACCGAGTACGCCAGTTTTACGAGAGGTCATCATATCCTAGCGGCCACGGAATTGGTGACCAACCGAGTGCCGAAATACCCGGCTCAAGGTCGACGAACCGTCCTGGCGAATCCGATTGTGCAGCGGTAAGAAGATAACCGTGAATCGGGGGGTGACCAGCACACGATGAGGGATCCCAATCTGCAAAATCCGCAGCCACCGCGCATGAGAAAAATTCTGCTGCATCAGCCTGCAAAAACGCCGTCGCCTGCAGTCTGCCCCCACTCTCCCAGTGCAATGATTCGTCTGGAATTACGGTGCCGATTCGAACCGCAACTACTGTCATTCCGTGTTCCTTCGCATAGTACTCACCGATCTGTTCTGCATACACCTTGCTCTCGCCGTAAGTGCTCGTCGTCGAAACTCCATGGCTGACTCCCAATAGTTGACCCGAAAGAGAGCCGCCGGGCTCAAGTTCCTCCTCCAACCCGACCTGCACAAGCCCTGACGATGACAAGACAACCCGCTCAACCCCCGCCGCCATGGCGTTCCACATCAGTGAATTTGTGACCTGCACATTGTTTCGCATCATGCTGTCATCGGGATTCGACGGGTTCGCATCCGCCGCCAAATGAACGACAACTTCGCACCCGCTGAGCATTTCCTGCCACTCTTCCGTCGAAGCGGAAGCTAAGTCAGAATGAATGTCAACTCTGCTCGGAGCGGCCTCATCCTCGCTGTTGCGGCCGCTCGCCTTCCAGCGCTCATGCGGCAGGTCGATTCCAACGACTTCGTGACCATCAGTGCGTAGCCTATCGACTACAACGCCACCAATGAGCCCGGCCGCTCCCGTCACTGCAATACGCATCTAGAACAGCACCCGATAAGGCGGCATCGTATTGACCTCTCGCTAAGTCGGTGGGGCATGGCAGAAGGCAATAATTCGATTGCTTTGACAATCACTGTCAGCCTACTATTGCTCAGTCTCAGTGGCGGTGCAGCATGGCTAGCAATGCAGCAGGACCCAGTCACCAACGAGCCTGATGAACCAACCGATACTATTCCAGAACCCGAGCCGGAGCCCGAACCCGAGCCAATCGAATGTCAATCAGATGAGCGTCCAATTTTCGACAGTCTTGAAGAACGAATAGTCGGCTGCGAGCCAATTCAACCACCAACGAATGCAACAGTCGGTGATGGTGACTATCGAGTCATCATCGGCAGTGTGACTTACGCTAACCTCACAGCAGACGGAGACCCCGCTGAAATCAGCAATATTACTTGTGATGGAGATGGCGGTCATGTAACAAAGTTCAACGAAACAAGAGTGGAGTTTTGGACTGTCTACATCGGCAATTTTGATTGCCTCATCGAATATGGAAATGCCGCCGGCTCAACCAATGCCTCACTCAGCGTAGAAGTCGTTGACAGACCACCGCGAAACCTGAACTATTCACCGTCGGCAAACATCCTCACCAAAGGCGAGTCATTCATCATCAGCCCCACTCTAACTGGCGGCGAGGCAACCTCGTGGACCTCCACCCCTTCCCTACCAATCGGATTGCAACTCCGTTCTGATGGCATGATATTCGGCGCACCACTCATTCTGATGCCAGCCTCAAGTTACGAAATCACAGCATCCAACGAAGGTGGAGAAGCGACTACTACAATCTCACTTTCAGTCCTCGACGAACCACCAGACTCAATCAATTATCTCGATGAAGAGGTCATATTGAAACTCGATACCGAGATGTTTGACATCTTACCATCCCATGGAGGTGGTGAAGTTGTCGCATGGGCTATTGACCCAACATTACCGAATGGCCTCTCATTTTCTAGCGTGACCGGGCGAATTTCTGGCACTCCCACCGAACTTTACGAGCGAACGACACACATCGTATACGCTAACAATTCCGGCGGCTTCGATGTCACGGTTCTACACCTCTCGGTGAATGACCACCTAGTCACCTCAATCGATTACAACAACAGCACAGAAATCGACCTTGTATTCGGAATCGACTCATACGACACCACCCCGGCGACCACTGGCGGTACACCAACCGATTGGGCCATTGAACCAGACCTCCCAATTGGGCTCGAACTGGACAACAATACTGGCCGAATATGGGGGGGCGCGGACACCATCACACCGTGGACTAACCACACCATCTGGGCTAACAACAGCGGCGGCGCTTTCTCCTCGTGGCTCAATGTAAGAATCGCCAACATGACTCCGACCAACATCAGTTGGACCGGTGGCACAGAGCACATCATCGCCGCCAATCAATCAATCACAATCAGCGCAATCAACAACGGACCGATTATAGACACCTGGGAAATCGAACCGGTTCTCCCAGACGGCCTCTTCTTCTCGACCACAAACGGCACCATTTCCGGCTCACCTAGCGGCCGAGACGGCGTCAATATCTCTCGCCACGCTTGGACGGAGCACACCATCTATGCCAACAACTCAGGCGGCTCCTTCGCTACCACCCACACCTTCGCCATCCACGACCTTGACGCTGACAATTCCGACCTTAACCGCCGCCCGGTTGGCTATGTTGACTACGGCACCGCTTGGCCCTCACTGATTCTTCCAATCGGTGAATGGGCATTCTCACTCGGCGTAGATTATGCCGACAAACCAATCTCTTCAGCGAGCCACGCTGGAAAAGGCCGCATCGTCGGCTTCGGTCATGAGACGATGGTCGCCCGCTCCGCTGCTGACGACAACCGCGCCAATCTCAGCCTAAACTCGCTCGATTGGGTGTGCGACGGACTTGGGAATACCGTGGGATTGGAGAGTTCGTTTAACGGTTGGAAAAACACCCTTTTGGCCGAAGGATATGCGGTTACCACAAGCGCGACACCGGCAGACCTCGTCAACCTCGACTGCTTCGTCACCGAGTTTTGGAACGGCTATTCCGATACCGAAAACCAGCAAATCACCACTTGGCTAAACGGCGGCGGCGGACTCATCATGGGCGGCCATTCTTGGTACTGGTCCTACTCCAACAGCGATGTTGCCCACAACTATCCCGGCAACAAGATTGCAAAGAGCACCGGCCTCTTTGTCTCAGCATCTTCCGGCTCAGCGCGCTTCATTGTTAGCGAACCCGGTTGGGGCGACCTCTACCGTTTGCACGGCTCGCTGCCTTTGATCGAAGACCATGTCAATGGAACTCAAATGATGACCAATGCCGATGCAACAATCGCCGCGACTACAATCAATCTCTGCGTTGGAAATCTTCCCCTCGATTACACTGGCGTATGGTCCTCACTCCGCTCGATGAGCAACGCTACCGGCTGGATTCACATCGACTCCAACACACCTTACTCGATGAACTCCGACGAAGTTGACGACCTGATTCTCAACATTCAGGAAAAACTGATGATGAAACTCCCCGCCGACGAAATAGAAGCCCACCCTTCACACACCTCCTTCCCTGGCGAAGTAAACGCCTCCGCAGCTCACCTCACTCGCACCGTTCTCATCGACGGAAACTTCAGCGGCCTGCCAAGCCAGTTCGGCTACGCCAACGCTAGGTCCGCCGGCCGGATGAGCACCAGCATGTACGCTCCGGCCGGCGAAATTGTCAACATCACTGTGCCAGCGAGCATGGTCGGAGAAGTTGGGATTCTAATCGGCGCACACACCGACTCGCTTTGGGGCAAGACAAGTCTTGACCGCCATCCTCGAATCTATCGCTCATGGTCGGTGACAAACACAACAATGCAAGTCGCCGCTGCCTTCGGCGGCCCAATTTACATCACTATCCCCGCCGGCAAGACTCTCGGCGATTTCATGGTCACAATCGAAGATGCAGTCGCAATGCCGCACTACATTCACGGCTTAACCGATGTCGGCAATTGGCAGATGTTCCTTCGCCAATCTCCAGCGCCAATCGCCGAACTACAATCTGACTATTTCATCCTCACAATACCATCGTCGGGAATCCGCAATCTCGACTACCCGAACGAAACCATGGAGTTCTGGGATGAAGCCCTGCAAATGGAGCACAACTTGAGCGGTTTCTCCCTTTGGCCGCGGGTGGAGAGAGCAGTTTTCGATGTACAAATCTCGGCAGGGTGGATGCATTCGGGGTATCCTTTCATGGCGCACACGGCGAGCGTGAACGGTGTGGTAAACGGGAGTTACATGCGACAGAACGGCGACTGGGGAATGTTCCACGAATTGGGCCACAACCATCAGTGGATGGCCTCAACTTTGCCCGGCACGACCGAAGCGACCTGCAACCTCTACTCAGTGAAACTGATGACCGATTTAGTTGGAAAAGACCTGCGCTCGGGGCACAGCGCACTCAACACCGCCACCTCCAAGACTCGGGTGGAGGGCTACTTCAACGGCGGCTCGCAAATCAGTTCGTGGAGCGTCTGGACTGCGCTAGAAACCTACCTCCAAATCCAAGAAGAATTCGGCTGGGAACCGATTACTGCGGCCTATCAGGAGTACTACTACAACCTCACAACACAACCCTCAAGCGACTCTGAAGAGTTCAACGAATGGGCGAAATGGATCTCACTGAAAACTGGCCGAAACATCACCGCCTTCCTCGCTGCTTGGGGCTTCCCAATTACCGAGACCACCCAAAATGCCGTTGACCACCTTCCGGTCTGGACCTCCGACCCCCTCCGTGGCTGGGTCTTCGAATATGACCCCGTAACCCTCTTTGAAGTCGCCAGCAATGTCACTGCGAGCAAGGCAGATTTGGAGTGGACCATTTACGACAATGGCACCAACACCACTTGGCTGATTTGTTGGGGGCAATCAGATGGAGTCACAAACGAGGCGAATTGGGACACTTGTGAATTGTTGGGGACTAACCTTAGTGCCGGCGGAGCGGGTCATCCGCTAGGCGGATTGTTCAGTTCCACCGACTACTATTGGCGGCTGACAGCAAGTAATGGAAATGGGCAGTGGTGGGATGATTCCACACGCTCCTTCACAACCTTCTGAATAATATCAGACCAACCTCGCCTTCATTCTCTCACGCCGGAAGACCAAACTCGTCACCGTTCTTTCACGCCGGATGAACGACCTCGCCTTCATTCTCTCACACCGAACTTTGAGAGTCCGGATGTTTGATTCTCCTTAGGGAGAATATTCATCACTACAATGGGGCGTGACCCTACGAGGTGGGTCGAGTGTCAGCAGTGAGAATCGACAATTTGCGTGCGATTTTGATGATTGCTGTCTGCGCGAGTATGCTGAGCGTCTCTTGGATTGGATTCCTTGAAAATAATCCGGACCGAGATTTCAGGAACGACCCGATTGAACTGCAATTGCCAGCGCCCCGGATGGAAACCAATGTAGGGAATGTGATTTCATTCAATACCACTTGGACAGTAGCCAATTCACCCTACTATCTCAACAGCGCAGTTGCGATTCAGCAAGGCGTTCGCCTAACGATTCAGGCGGGCGTCAATGTGTACGCGAACACAACAAATGCCACACTGATAGTTCACGGTGAACTTCACTCACTCGGAGATTCGAGCAACCCGGTCTTCATCGGCGTTAATCCCTCAGCCTCATGGACTCAATCCTCTGGATATTGGAACGGCATTAAGGGTGCATCCCCAAGCCAAGGCAATGAGCCACTCTTGATGCGGAATACCACCGTTTCAGGGCCGACAAATTACTGGTACACCCCCGGCCAGTCTTGGACCGGAAACTCAAACCTCTTCCACTTCGAACACTTCTTCCGAAACAATGGCGATTTCGTTGTCGATAATGTGACGATGCGCGACGCTAGAGAGGTCTTCATCAAGCCGTTCAACTCCAACTTCAACAACCTCACAGTCACCAACCTTCTATTCGACAACATCTCGATGATTCGCGCTGAAGGCCAGTCCTTCTACCGCGCTTGCGGCGGCGATTGGAAGGATGATGTCACGGTCAGGCGAAGTTCTGTCAATTTTGAGTATCCAACCTACATGTCGACCACCTCAAGTTACTGCAATGCAAACCGGCCAGCCTTCGACAACTGGACCTACGAGCAGAGTGATGTCAGACTCTACACGCCCGGCTCTTGGACCACCGCGACGACCGCTAATCCTGCCTGGTTTTCGGGTCG
>CAUZUN010000027.1:0-7848 GCA_963583115.1 Candidatus Thalassarchaeaceae archaeon | reverse complement strand
CCCTGATTTTGTCGGTGCCACAACTCAAGATTGGAGGGACTCCAATCGGGCAGCATACACTTGGTTCACCAACGCTCGCTCGAGGGCTGTCGTGTTCGACCCAACCGGTAATTGGATTGTTGCAGGCGGAGACAACGGAGATGTGACTCTTTTCAGCTCAACTGGGGCCATTAAATCTGTTCTCAAGAATGTCGGAACTGAAGTTAGAGACCTCTCTTTTTCACCCAATGGCACATACTTGGCTGTTTCAGGTTACGAATCTAATGGGGCCGAAACAGTTCAAGTCTTGGAGATCGATTGGCAGACAAAAACTGCAACTTTAGTAGTTGACCTTGCGAGTGACCATGAAGGCAATGTATATTCTGTCGAATTTTCAGGTGATGGTGATTATCTTTTCACGGGTGATGAAGATAGGTGGGTCCGTTCCTATTGCGTCTGCAATTGGTCATTGACTCATGATATTCGTCTTGGTGACCCGATTTACAATCTAGATACTAGTCCTGATGGGAGACTGATGGGGGTAACTCATGGACAAGAATTGACACTACTTTGGGTGTCAAACATGACGGTGATGATGAATCGCCATGATGCATCAGGAACAGTATCCGGTCTAGATTGGAGTCCGAACGGGACCAACATAGTCACGGGAAGTGACGACAATTATTGGCGCGTTTACGATGTGACAAATAACTCCAGTGTTGGCAACGGTTGGGAGAACAACGATGTACGCGCAATATCGTTCTCACCTGATGGTGGCTTCTTCGCTATGGCGGGAGCAAGAAATGATGCTTACATGGGGCTCGCATCTAACTGGTCCGGCCTCTACGATTTCGCAGACTTTAGTAGCGGCCAAGGTAGCTCTAGGGGTGCCCGGGATGTCGCCTGGTCGCCAGATGGTACACGAATCGTATTCGCGACAAATCGTGGGCGACTCGCAGTCTATGCTGGTGATGATGCTTACATCAGACTTCACGGGGAAGTAACAAGTCAATTGATGCGCAGCCGATGGAGTTCGGCATGGCCGGACGATGGGCGATTCCTCTCACACGACAATGCAACAGCGAGCCAACTGACCCAATCCCTCTGTAACGGGGAGGATATTGTTGGCGTAGTAAGCCACGGTTCACCTGAACATCTTGCCGGTCGGCTAGCCAACCATTCAACCACAGGTTTGCGCGACTGTGCAAACACTCCTAGACAACTGTTGGAAGTTCCAGTAGGAAGGATGCCTGCGGCCTTGTTTGTGAAACAGACGAGCAATGCACAGTCTTGTTTGAGCACAATCGGGGGACTTTCCATGGCGCAATTGAGGTGGATCTTTTCGAGCGCCAGTGATGCCTCTCTCAGCCAGAATGGTTGGGCGCCGGGAGTCTCGCTAACTTCTGTAGCACCGAATAATGATGGGGACGGGGTCAAAGAGTGGGGTGACCTTCATCCATCCTGTCCACAAGAAGGGATTCATCTGACCGGGCGATGGGATAACCGTTCTGTACCGATGATGATGGAAAGGATGTTGACCTGTTCGGATTGTGAATTCGCAGAAGGTTTCTTTGCTTCAAATAATGAGCGCTACCGATTTCAATTGGAAACGCGCAGTGGCATTCTTTTTGCTGTCTCTCAAGATGATAACACTCTCGGCTTCACAGAACTCGATGTCTCACTCGCCGCCCCCGGTCTATGGCTAGTTCCGATTGCAGATAATTGGACACATGGTGCATCCGACCATATCTCAGCGGGAGGTGGAATGGTTCTTCCTTCAGCAGATAATAGTTCAAATGGAACCTGGCCGGTTCAAGATGATGTACATTTCATAGTTAATGAAGAGCATATGGATGACCGCTTCAATCTGCTGAACTGGCTTTTGACAGAAGAAGGCCAAATCGAATGGGAGAGTATGGGATTCGTTCGATTGGGATTGATGGCGAGAGTCCTCTCTTGGGGACGGATCGGCGTCGATGCGACCAACATTTTGCCCGACACCGACGGCGATGGCATTTGGGATGGTGCCGATGATTGCCCCGATACCAACTTGGGCGAAACAATCGACGCGTTCGGCTGCGCACAGCATCAAATTGACGACGATGGTGATGGGATTTTCAATCACGAAGACGACTGCGTAACAGTCGCTGGGAACTCAACCCAACCGGTCATTGGATGCCTTGACCAAGATGGCGATGGTTGGGCAGATGATTCGGACGCCTTTCCCTTGGTGGGGAGTCAGTGGTCTGATTCGGATAGTGATGGATACGGAGATAATTCGAGTGGTTTCAATGCAGATGATTGCCCCGGTTCTTTCGGCAATTCTACGGCTGACCGTTTAGGTTGCCCCGATACTGATGGTGATGGTTATTCGGACGAGGATGGCGATTGGACAATCACAGATGGGGCTGATGTTTTCCCTCTTGACGCTGCACAGTGGGTAGATACTGACTTTGATGGCTGGGGTGACAATCACTCCTTCGACCTCGATGGTGATGGTCTCCGAACTAACACCCAAGGCGATGCCTTCCCTGACGATGTGACACAATGGCGTGACATCGATGGAGATGGCTACGGCGACAATCCTACTGGCGATTTGGCTGATGACTGCCCTAACGCAGCCGGCAATTCTACGGAAGATAGCCTAGGCTGCCCTGACCGCGATTCTGACGGTTGGTCTGATTCTGCAGATGCATTCCCAGATGAGGTGAGCCAGTGGGCCGATGGAGATGACGACGGCTATGGTGACAATTGGAACGGCGCTTCGCCGGACGAATGCATAGAAACGCCCTACGGCGAGCGCAACGATGTCAATTCCAAAGGGTGCGGGCCATCAGAAAGGGATACTGATACTGATGGAATTGTCGATTCAAACGACTTCTGTCCGAACACACCTATAGAAGAGGCGCCATGGGTCCATCCTGACGGTTGCGCCGAGTCAGAAACCGACTCAGATGGAGATGGTGTGTTCAATCCGGTAGATGGGCCAAATGGGCTTTTCAAGAACGAGCCTAGCCAATCTGCCGATACTGATGGAGATGGTCATGGTGACAATGCTGACGGACTGAATGGCGATGACTGTCCTAATCGGGCTGGTGATTCATCGAAGGACCGGGATGGCTGTCCCGACGAAGACTCTGACGGATTTAGTGACCCCGATTCGGAATGGACTACAGAAGATGGAGCTGATGCTTGGGCAGGGGAACCAACTCAGTGGTCTGACATTGATGGTGACGGATACTTCGACAATTACGGTGACCCAACTTGGACGCCCGGTCGAGACGCCGATTGGCCCGGTCAGTATGTTGAGGGCGCAAGGAATCCCGATGCTTGCCCAACAGAATCTTCTCCGTTCGCCGATCCGCCTGGCTGCCCACCTTACAGTGGGGGGGGTAACTCGAACATCGGAGGCGATTCAACATCCGGTGGAGGACTGCCATTTGGCCTCATCGCAATTTTGGTAATAGTGGTCCTAGCAATAGGCGGCTTAGTCGCAGCGATTGTGGTGAAACAGAAGAAGCCGAAGAAGACGAGAGGGCGCCTACAACAAGCACTCGATGTCGTCGATGAGGCTGGCGGTGAGTGGGCTTCCGAGCAGGAAGGCGAGGGCGTTCGGAACGCTCAAGCTGCCGAGGCAGGAGGTGTGGACTCTGCCTCAGGTAAACCACCATGGAAGTTGGAAGGTGAAGTTGGCGACGACGGTTTCGAATGGCTTGAGTGGCCAGAAAACAGTGGGCGCTGGTGGTTCCGCAATGATTCGGGTTACTGGGGCGAATGGTCTGATTGACCAAAAAGTGAGTTCAGAACCGATTTCCCACATTCGATAGCACAACGATATCGCTTCAAATGTATATTCTCATCGAATGTACTCAAAGAGAACGGCTATGCAGCCGACCTCAATCCCCGCCCTATGAGTATTGAGAGTGTCGGCGTCTTAGGTGCAGGTCAAATGGGGAATGGCATTGCACAAGTTGCAGCTTGTGCAGGTTACCAGGTAACAATGGTTGACATCAAACAGGAGTTTGTCGACAACGGCCTCGCCGCAATCGAATTTTCGCTTGGTAAGTTGGTTTCAAAAGATAGAATGACTGCTGATGCCGCGTCAGCGGCACTCGCTAGAGTGACGATTTCGACTGAAAAATCATCGCTTTCAGACTGTGACCTTGTGGTCGAAGCAATCCCCGAAATTCCCGACTTAAAATTCTCAACTTTTGCTGAGTTAGATGGATTATGCAAACCTGAAACGATATTGGCGAGCAATACTAGCAGTATCAGCATCAATGACATCGCTGCTTCAACTACTCGTCCTGACAGGGTTATTGGGATGCACTTCATGAATCCAGTGCCGATAATGAAATTGGTTGAAATCATCAACGGTTCAAAAACTTCCACCGAGGTCTCCGATGCTGTGGTCACTGCTGCTGAAAATATGGGTAAGGTCGCCCTCTGCTGCAATGACTCCCCCGGCTTCATCTCAAACCGACTACTCTGCCCGATGCTAAATGAGGCAATCTTGTCACTTCAGGAAGGGGTCGCAGAGCCAGAAGCAATTGATGGAATCATGAAACTCGGTATGAATCACCCAATCGGGCCGCTCGCATTGACCGACTTGATTGGATTGGATACAGTCCTCCACATCATGAGAGTGTTGCACGAAGGGTTCGATGACGACAAGTACGCTCCCGCAAAATTGCTTGAGGAAATGGTTTCCGAAGGTAAACTAGGAAGAAAGAGTGGTCAAGGATTTTACGAATACTCCTAGAGACCCTACCACTCGGCAGGTTCCACTATCGAATTAGGTAATGCTGATAAGACCGGATGGAGGGGTCGAGGTTGGGGTTGAGATGCCGGGCACGAACAGAGTTGAGATTCGCACTTTGAAGGTAGGGCGGTATGTCGCTCTAGATGATAATGCATTCAAGATATTGAGTATCTCAAAATCGAAGCCAGGTAAGCACGGTAGCGCCAAGGCGCGCATCGAACTTGAGAACCTATTCACGGGTCAGAAGAGGAGCCATGTCGGTACAGTAACAGACAATATCTATGTCCCGATGATTGAGAAGGGTTCGGCTACAGTGACCCACATCACAGGTGAGGAAGTCCATGCTATGGACGCTAAGACTTACGAGATGATGGTGCTACCTCTTGATGAAGGAATGAACATAGTTGCTGGCGGCGAAATCATGTGGATGGAAGCGCTCGGCCGGTACAAAATCATCAGGGACCATTGAACCTCTTACTCAACTGATGACCTGCCTCCTTCGGGGCAATCGTATTGAAGAGAAGCGCGCTGTGACCACCTGCCCCTAAGGGCAGGTGAGTCAATTTGGGGGTGAAGCGTTCTGCATATCGTCAGCCGGTCACTGCCGACGGTTTGAAGGCGATTGAGGACGGCAGTCTGACTTGGCTCGACCAGGACATGTACAAGAATCTCAACACCGGTCTACTCGAACAATATCTCGAAGAGAAGAACCTCGAAGAGGCGTTTGAAGTCAGTCACTGGTCGCTTAGCAAAGTTATCGTCGGGATTTTGATTGGTGCTGTTTTCAGCGGCGTCACCGCTTACATCGGATTGAAGATTGGACTTGCTGTATCCGCCGCTTGGTACATCGCCTATCTGTTTGGGATGGCGATGCGCTGGACCCCCTCCGAAGTGAATATTGCAACCAGCGCTACAACTGGGGCGACCCACGCTTCTACTGGATTTATTTTCACATTCCCAGCAATTTTCCTCCTCGCCTCTAGTCCGAATTATGAAGTGGCAGGAGGCCACCTCATCAACAATGTCGATACATTCCAACTCGCCTTCATCGGCATCATCGCCTCGATGTTTGCGGGATTCCTCGGTGTGATGTATTTCATCATATTCAGACGAGTTTGGTTGGTTGAAGACCCTCTACCGATGCCTGGATTTGAGGCGACTCTCGTTCTGCTCGACATCGCCTGCGATGTCTCGACCGGAGCGGCGGAACAAGCGAAAGAATCACTCGCCACAGTAGGCAAGTCGACGGTTGCAACAATGTTATTCATGTTCTTGATTGATTATCCAATCTCTTGGAAGCGCCATTTGGATGGAGTCTCTGCCTCTATCATGGATGTCATCGCCCAGAAGTTGTCCTTCGCTAAGACCGGCTTCGCTTCAATCTTCAGCCACCATGCAGTTCACCAGCCCGCCGGAGTTCAGACGGTAGCGGGAGAGCACGGCACATGGGAGGGGGTTTCCAAGGGAGTAACCTACTACGAAGAGGGCAGCATGAACCCATTCATGTACACCTATCTCGGGGTCGAACTCTCACCAACCTTGTTCGCAATAGGGTGGTTTATGCGACTCAGAGTGGCAATTCTCGTCAACTTGGGGACATTGGTCGCATGGTTCTACTTGGTGCCGATGGCAGTAATGCTTGATGTCCCTGTCTACATTGCGAGTTTGGGTGATTACTATCTCCTCTCTGACATAGGTGACCCGGCCACTCAACCTTACAGTCCGTTAGTTCAAATGACGGTCTATGGAACTCTAATTCGGGTTGTCGCAATCGGCGCAATCCTCGGTGGCGGATTCCTCGGACTGGTGAAAATGGCGCCAACTTTCGTCGGCATTTTCGGTGATATTCGAAAGGCTTTCCGAGGTGAGCAAGGGGCTGAATATATTGAAGGAAAAGGGTGGTACGAATGGCCGCTTTACCATCTTCCGATTTTCATACTCATAGCGTTTGTCGCGATGTCGATAATTTTCTGGATAGGGGGCTTCCCTCTGATTCCGAGCATTCTATTTTCCTTAATCGTCGGAGTAGCTACTTTCCTACTCGGTGCGATTGCAGTCCGCGTCATGGGTGAAACTGGAATAGAACCCGTCAGCGGGACCTCATTCATCGTGTTGCTAGGGCTGCTAGGCCTGTTCCTCAACTTGCGTGATACTCTTGGGCTTTCCAAAGAGGAGGCGATTCTGATGGGACTAGTTGGGACTACCGTGTTCGGCTCTGCGATTTCGATGTCCGGGACAGTCGTTGGTGACTACAAAAACAGCCTATACATAGGGAACCGACCCTACCACATTTCCAAGGGCAATATCATGGGGGTCGTACCCGGAGCCATTCTTGGTGCTGGTGTTGCAATCTTCCTCTCGATGATGTTGGCGAGTGGTAAGATAGACCTGCTCGCCCCGCAAGCAAACGCTTTCGCTACATTCACCATTCTACTCGCCGAGAACGAGGGCAACCTGAAGGCCCTCGGGCTCGGATTTGCTTTGGGCTGCTTCGTAGAATGGGCGACAGGAATGGGCACATCTTTCGGGCTCGGCATGTATCTGCCGACCCTCGCAACCTTCCCGATGCTCATCGGTGGAGGATTACGCGACTGGTGGGAGGAAAAGCGGCTCAAACCTAAGGTTGAGAAAATTCGTGAGAAAGAGGGTAACAAGGAGGCTGAGCGGGCGCGTGCAATCATGTTGCTCGGTACATTCATGCTCGCTGCGGGAATGTTGACCGGTGAAGCGTTCCTCGGTGTAGAGAGCGCAATCTTCGCAGTTGTAGATGAACTTCCGACAGGTGACATGGTCGAATTGACCAGTGAAGGTGCTTCAGTCATCGGGCCGGATGGTGAGCCACTCATGGAAAATGTCGTTATGGGCGACCTCTCATGGTATCCATATGCTCGATTTGGAACATTTGTTATGCTGAATGTACTGTTAGCAGGAGCAATTTATGGCCTGTTCAGAAAAGCCGGAATCATCGGTCCAAAAGACCAGTTGATGGAAGCAGAACTCGGATGAGGTGACCAGCCGTGGCGAACCATTCGCCTCCTACTTACGCCTGGTTTATTCTTGGTGCTGCAGTGATTGCTGTATCGAGCGCAGGGGCGGTCTTCCAACTC
>CAUZUN010000026.1:0-7892 GCA_963583115.1 Candidatus Thalassarchaeaceae archaeon | reverse complement strand
GACCTGTTGAGTGTGCGGGGAGAGAGCGTGAGGGTCACTAGCGACAAACGATTCGCCATCACCTATGCCGATTACGAGAGGGGAACCGTTTCTTGCACACACGATGATACGCTCTTCGGCAAAGAGTGCACACAAACCCCAAGTTCCGCGGGTGTGGCTAAGAGCACGGCGTACGGAGTCTACCGGAGAGAGTCCATCCTCGGCGGCCCTGTGAATGAGATGAGCGAGTACCTCCGAATCGGTGTCTGATTGGAGAATGATTCCTTCAGCAGTCAGCCAGTTTCTGAGCGCCCGAGAATTTTCGATGATTCCGTTGTGAATGATAGCGATTTTGCCATCTTCCGACATATGCGGATGAGCATTTGCGTCGGTAACGCCGCCGTGTGTCGCCCACCGTGTGTGAGCAATTCCGATGTTGCCTGGCAATTCATTTGGCACAATCGATTCCAAATCTGCAACTCTTCCGATACACTTTTTGAGAGTGATTTCTGAGTTGAGAATCGCAATTCCTGCTGAGTCGTAACCCCGATACTCGAGCCGTCGCAGCCCTTCGAGAAGTAGAGGCGAAGCGGCTCTGCCGCCGAGATAACCGAAGATGCCGCACATGCTCTCTCACCCTCTGCCGCGATTCCTCTTGGTTGTATTACTACCGGTCACTCCTCAAAGGATAATTTTGGTGTCACATACAGGACATTTGACTCGTTTCATCTCTACACTCTTGACTCGGAAATTGGCTCCGCACTCACAGGTTATGTCCCTTCCCGGTGGGGGTGGCAAGAGCCCTAACTCGCCTGGTGCTGGGGGTGCTGGAAGACCTTCCAACTCAGTCGGAGATGGGGGTGCTGGTAAATCCTCCAATCCAACTTCGGAATCCTTTGTTTGGCGCTTCTGCCTCCTGCTTTGACGACGGGTGCGGCCATCTTCGGCCTTCTTGTCTGTCGATTTGGCAGTAGATGAGGTGGTAGATGTGGCAGTTTCATCATATTCTCCAGAATCTGACGGTGACTCTTCCTCAACTGGTGGTGGTTGCTCGTTCGGCTCTGCAACCTCGCGAATTGAATCCTCGTCGACATCGATGACTTCGACATCCGATTCGCTGCCCTCATCGTTCCAGTCATCATCGTCATCTTCGACCTCATCGAGAACGACGGCGAGTGTCTCTTCGTGGCGCCGCCGACGGCTGAGAACACCCTTGGAGGTTGCAAGCAGAAGAATGAGACCGATAGCACATATCGATAGAACGACTTTCATGGCGGCGTCGAAGGTGCGAGCGTCGAGCCCAGTCCACAGTCTAATGGTATCGAAGAATCCATTGTTTAGCCCCGTTGGGTCCCTGTCATCGATTAACAACCGAGCCCGCCAATCCAAGGTAGGAGATATGTAGATGAGGTGTGTTTCTCCCGCATTTTCTGAGCGACCTACCATCGTTAGGCTGCCTTCTGTTAGAGGCGTGCCGACCTTGATTTGTTCTGAATCCATCATTGAGTAGTGTATTTGACGGCCTGAAGGGCCGACTGACTCATAGAATATCTGGACTCCTCGAGATGTTTCAATGAACTCCAAAGTTGACACCCCCGCAGCCGGGACTCTAACTTCTTCCTTGTCTTGCAATGAGCTGTCAGAGCGAATCAAAACCAATTCGGACTCATACCCGACTCCCTCTTTCCAACCTGTGAGGAAGACATCCTCGCCGTCGTCATTTTGAACAACACTCAACTGACCGAGGGAGGTGTAATCGCCTAGCGCGGTCTTGAAACTCCAGTTCGCCTCACCGATCCTGCCATGTGCATAGAATGTACCAATCCTCTCACTTCCCGTCCCATCATCCCGCATCGCCTGATAGGTCATGTGAGTCCAGTCTGCACCTCGCGCAACCTGCACAGAGCCCGCCATCCCGACGGGTGGTTCGATGACTGGAACCACTTCGCGAGTCAACTGCCAAGACTCACTGTCGAGAGGAGTCGTTGAGTCGAGCATGAAAATGGAGGTGACATCGTCGTATGTGCCACTAGTGAAGAGGTCGCGGTGATAGCCGCCGATGAGCGCTTTTCCTTCATCGACCTCAAGGTCGAGGCCCCAGTAAGTGCCTTCTGCTAGCATCAATTCAGGCATCAAGTCGATTACATCTGTGCGTGTGCAGGAGAGGTCTATCGTTGTGAAACTGACAGTGGTTACCGTCGCTCCCAAATTATCGATAAGTCGCCTAGTCCAAACGATGTTTGCTGAATCTCCTTCACCACTTGAAAGAGCAAACTCACCAGCCCAATCCGTCTCCAACTCAAGACATGTGTAGAGGTCATATTGTTCGTTTATTCGATGCACCCAAATGCTGTCATCGTCACCGGTGAATAGTAGATTATCGCCAGAGTATCCGAAGAAACCGAGAGGCACATGGCCTTCGCTCAATTCTAATTTCCTCGCTCCTTGAAGTTGCGCTTCATCAGCGAATAGGGTGAATTCCAACTCATCATTTGTCGGGTCGAGGTCAAGGACACCCTCAACGCTGACCGATGCTCTGTACCGAACTTGTCCGATATCCATCTGACCTTCGTGGATAGTGAACGGAACATCGACATATCCTGCTCCCGAAACGATGTTGATACCACGCGTATCCAACAAGTCCCAGCCGAGGTCACTCCATCTTTCAAGCGTGAAAGTTGCACCGCTAGCATCACTGGAACCCAAATTTTCCAATCTCAAGTTCAAGGTTACATCGCCGTTCGGATTGACGACTTTTGGATTGGTTGTGGCTGCTCCTTCTCGGAGCGCCAAGTCGACACCGATTGGAATCGATTCGATTATGAAGGAGATTTCCTGCTCGTTGTTGCTCTCATCGCTTTCGCTGACTGAATCGGCGGGGTCAATTTCAATCTTGAGCGCTGAAGTCCCCGTCGTCGTAGGATGGTAACCAAAGACCACCTCAACGATGTCTGTGGAGTCAACGATAGAGAGGGTTTCAGTCGCTATTTGTTCTTCATTCTCATAGAGAACTACTTGCACATTTCGAGCGTTTCTATCGCCATTGTTTCGCAATTTAGCCTTGACATTCAAAAATGAATCAACCGGCGCAGATTCGACTACGATTCCATTTTCTTCGACGGAGATTTCACCATACGGTGACAACTCTGGCGCAGCGGGTATATTGTCGACATTGACATATCTCTCGATTGGAGGTGAAGTCCACCCATCAAAGGTTACCAATCGGAAATAAAGCAGCCAGCCGCCGTCGATGACGGTGGTTGAATCCCAAGTTCCCGACCATACATTCGAATCGCATTCATCATGCCTAGGGTTCACGCAGGTGTATGGATACACAAACGAAGTGAAGCCGTTTTGCCATTCCCCGGTACTCCCTACCTTGAATTCGATTCTGTCGCCTTGAACTGCCTTGTAATCTCCAGTAAATGTCACATCTCCCGAAAGTGAGGCGTAGCCACTCGGTTCAACGACCGTCATCCAAGTTTCGCCAATTTTGTATTCGGCCCAAGCTCCACGACTCCACCTGTCTCGGTCATCCTTCGCCCGCACCTCAACATAGAGGGTAGCGCCATCCAGCCAAAGTTCTGGGTCGAGGTCGTAGGTCCAATTCTCAATGCCGTCTACAAGTTGCCAATTGAATGCTGATTTGTTTTGTAAGACCCAATTCCAGACGCTGGGCCTAACCTGTTTCCATTCTTCATAGGTATACCGTGCTGAGACATATACTCCTGTAAGTTCGTTCGTTGAATTGACCTTATCATCAATTGGCATGTAGGCTGAGCCTCTCAAACGGTAAGTCGACTCCACACTCATCCAAAGTCCAGAAGAGGGCGATGTGAAATTTGCCCATTCCCCGCCAGAGGCGAGTATTGCAGTTGTCGCGTCAACTCGGCCAAAGCCTTCTGAATTATTCCATTGAAGAGGTCCAGCATTTACATCCACTTCGACTACGAACTCACTATTGTTCTGCAGCGCCTCCTTTACCATCTCTGGATTACCGCGGAAACTCGGATTAGCCTGAATCATCAAAGCGCAAATGCCAGCGACCATTGGAGTCGACATGCTAGTGCCGGACATCTGAAGATATGAATCACCAGCGAGTGCTCCACCACCAAAAACTCCACCGGGCTCGTGGCGAGCGGAATTGATGCCGCTGCCTGGAGCAATCACATCGGGTTTCAGTTCATCCCAGAATGCATTATCACCATCATCGATTCTCGGCCCCCAATTAGAATATGAGGCGATTATATCGTCAGATCTGTCAACAGTGTCCATGTCATCTGAGGCGGCTACTGCGATACAGTGGTCAGCTGAAGCAGGAGCGGCAACATAGTTGGCAGCGTCATTGCCCATTGCGCAGATAGGTACGATTCCAGCATCAAAGGCGTCGTTGACTATTCTGGCCTCAGAGCCAGAACCGTTGTCGCCAAAGTCCGCTCCGGTCGGCGACTTTGCTCGCCCAAATGACATCGAAATGATGTCGATACCATTACTCGAAGCGTTGTTTCCCCAGTTGGTATCACGGTTGTGAATTGTCCAGTTGATTCCAGCAATTGTATACTGACTGTTGGAGCGGCCAACATCTGTGAAGACTTTGACATCAACGAGATATGCTCCCGGCGCTACACCCATGTTGAGCCGAGAAGGACCTCCAGTCCCAAGAGCGATTCCTGCCACATGGGTGCCGTGTCCAGCCGTGTCATCGGGGTCAATTGAGCCGTCATCTTCTCCCTGGTTGAACGAATCAGTTGAGTCGTATCCGGCAAGCCATTTCTGGTCATCATAGGAGTTTGCATCTCCGTCGGGGTCATCATCCACATCATCGAAGTCATTGAGTGAACGGTGTTCATTGTCAACTCCTGAGTCGAGGATAGCGATTACCACCTCATCGCCGCGGTAGCCCATCATGTGGGCCGAGCTTGCGTAGGCAGAACTGCTTCTTGCCTTGACTGCAGGAGTGGCAAATTCGAGTGACGGAACCATCACATCCTGCATCTCGACGACGACAACTCCGGGGTGTAGATAAATCTCTAAAAGGGCTGACTGAGGTACCTTGTCGACGATGATTGAGTCAAGTTCCCCGACCGTTCGGTAAAACGCTCCACCCTCCGGTCCAACCCAACCGTGACTTCTCAAAATCGTCTCCAGTTGGTCCATCTCACGCTGCTCTGGGTGCCAAGCCCAATCAACGATGAGAGCGACTGTCAGTTCTCCGTCGGCGCCGATTTCAGCGGATGGAGACTGAGAGGGATAGACATCTGCCAAGATGTACTGAAGTCGGTCATCAAAACCGTTCCAGTCGAGGTCTGGGCCATATCCGAACCACCATTCCGGCGCTTCGTGGCTGGTGGTTCCTTCGGGGACTACAGGTTTCCGAACTGGAGTTGGGCAAACCTCACCGTTCGGACAGATGAGTGGCGGTAGTCCATCGACGAAAATAGGTGGCGTGGGGCTTTCGGGCAGAGGTGATTCGCCATTTTGAGAGCCATCATCGGGAAGTCCGGCAGAATTGGAGGAGTCATTGGAGGTACCGCCATTGGCCCCAACTTGCTGCCCAAAATCATCGAGTGATGAAGAAGTAGAAATCAGTGCGAGGCTCGGTGCGAGCATCAATGCGGCGAGTATAATTGCGAGCGTGTGATTTCGATTTAACAGCACCACACTTCCTCCCCGAGTCAACTGACTCCGAAGCCTCTTAAAAGCCCGATTGACTGAAGTTTGTCTAAATTCTCCACTGCTCCTTAGGAGCAGATTGACCGAATTAAGGCCAGTAAAGGTGCTTCTTGCTCTTTGTACAGCGCATCCTAGCGACTTCATCGTTAACTTCGACCGTAAGGGGACCTCCACACTCGGGACAATCCGCCTCTTCGGCCAACTCTTCAAGCCACGCTTGTCGAGTCTCCAATTCGTCACCTTCGATTCTCAACTTCTCAAGCGATTGTGCGGCGCCGCCTTCAAGCTCTTTTCCTGCTGCCGACCACGGGTCAGAACTCACGCTTCCCATCTTGTGTAATCTCTCTTGGCGCTCGCCTTTTTCCAAGGAGCCAGCGTCGGGTCCCGCATCCCTCACCTCAAGAGGAGTCGGACCACCCTTGGCGATTGGACGGCCGACCAGATAGCAGGCGAAGAAGCCGCCGATATGGGCGAGATTTGCAATGGAAGTTGGTTCTGTAAAACCAGTTTGCAACATCCCGACTTGGACTATTTCCAAACCTAATTTCAGCAGCGCAATCAGGGCGACTGGCCACTTTCGAATCAAAATGAGTGGGAACTCGATTTCGTCACGCGGCCAACACGCGAGATAGCATCCAAGAAGTCCGAATGCAGCACCACTCGCTCCAATCGCCATCCGATATTCTCCCCAATGCGACAACCACCAAGCGATATTTCCGGCGAATGCTCCGATGAGATAGATTGCGAGAAATCGATGACGGCCAAGACGCTGTTCAAGCGGAATTCCGACAAGTGCTATCACGAGTACATTTCCCAAAATATGGGCAATTGAAATCCCGCCCCCGTAGCCGGTCGCATGGAGCCATGCTGATGTCAAAAGGCGGTGACTTTGAGTGATATCTGTCTGCAGAATAGGAGAGACTGCAAGCGCCCCTTCGAGGAATCCAGCGGTTCCAACAAAATAACTGAGAATGGTCTGAAGCGCCCAACAGAGGAGAAGTGAAATTACGATTCCCAACGAAATCGGAATACGCTGCTTCCAAGCGATGACGATAGGCACAATTGCGCAAGCGAAGAAGAGCCCCAGTAGGAGCCAACCCACGGCCGTTACTGCACCCCAATCCGAAACGAGCATGGTCCTTCGCTTTCTGGAAGGGGGTCTTACAATTCACCCTTCGGGTGTAAGGCGGAGGACTCAAGCGGAAAAGTAGGCTCGGAGAACTATGGCGGATGACACAGCCCAACTTTTCCAACTCAACAATGTCAGCGTCAGTCGCGGGCAACAGTTGGTCTTGGAGAGTTTCTCCCTTGAGGCTGACAGTGGCGAAGTGATAATTCTCACAGGTGAGAACGGAGCGGGAAAATCAACATTGTTGGAAACCGCGGCGGGTCTGCTCTCCATCTCGACCGGAATCATCCACCATAGTGGTGAGGTTATTCGGGACCGACACGGCAGAAGGTTTCGACCAACCCCCTTTGGATTGACCCTCCAAAGCGGCGGTTTCTGTCAAGATGAATTGGTTGCTGAGAGAGTTGCGGTGGCAGTCCGTGCCGCCGGCTTTGAGCCGGATGACGACTGGACTTCAAAGAGACTTGATGAATGGGGTCTACGCCACCGTTCGGGTGACAGAATCGCTTGGCTTTCTGGAGGAATGAAGCGACGAATTGGAGTGCTCGCCGGACTCACACCAGCGCTTCTTTCAGAGGAGCCGCGGCTCATCATTCTCGACGAGCCCTCCGAAGGGCTCGATGAGACTAGCATCAAATTGCTGCGAGACCAAATTTCAGGGTTGTCAGCGAATGGTCATTGTTTCCTCATCGCAAGCCATGACGAAAAACTGCTCGACCTTGCGACTCGGAATATCGAGGTGGTCGACGGAAAATTGGTTGAAACTGAAAGCGAGTCGCCCGCCGCTGAGCCAATCGAAATCCACCCCCTTCCAGCGCGTGAGAAGAACGGCTTCTACACAGGAAATCTGTTCGCTTGGTGTACTCCGCTGGAAAAGAGAACTTTGGCATCGACAATCCCGAGCCTCACTTCTGCGTTCATCGCCTTACTCTTGATTGAAGGGCTTCGCAATGCAATCGACCTGCCCGAACACCGCGGTTGGGTCGCAGCCCTCGCCCTCGCTCCGGGCTTCCTCGCTGCTCTGACCCCTCCCGGGCTTCTCCGATTCCTCGCCGACTCGCGTGCGGGTGATTGGTGGAACGCGATGAACGGTGGACCTGTTCAAATGGGA
>CAUZUN010000025.1:0-8353 GCA_963583115.1 Candidatus Thalassarchaeaceae archaeon | reverse complement strand
CATAGTTACGGGGCAAGATGAGACACTCTTCAATCCGTCGATTCATCATGAGAAAGCGCCGGTGAGTTTTCCCTCATCATCCATATCCATGTCAAGTGCGGCTGGGTGTTTGGGAAGCCCCGGCATTGTCATCATTGCACCACAGACCACGACCACGAAACCGGCCCCGGCATTGAGGCGGAGTTCACGGATGGGGAGGGTAAATCCGGAGGGTGCGCCAAGTTCGTTCGGCACATGGGAAAACGAGTACTGCGTCTTAGCCATACAGACCGCCAACTTGTCGTATTTCCACTTTTGAATCTTCTTCAGGTCGCGTTGAGCCTCCTTTCTGAGGTCGATTGATTCGGCCCCGTAAACCATCGTTGCAATCTTCAGGATTTTCTCAAGCAGAGGTAATTCGGGCTCGAAAAGTGGTTCGAAATTTCGGCCATCCGCCAAATGGTCTTGACACGCCGCAACCACCGCTTTCGCCAAGTCTTCCGACCCTGCGCCGCCTCGTTGGTGCCCCTCAAAGACAACGGCTTGGTCAGCCTCAGCGTCTCGTGCGACTTGTAGCACTTCGTTGATTTCTGCTTCGGTGTCGGTTGGGAATCGATTGACGGAGACCACGACAGGGCAGCCGAACCTCTTCATGTTTCGAATGTGGCGTGCGAGGTTCGTTGCTGCGCCGGCGCGGACAGCGTCGACATTTTCTGTGGCGAGTTCCTCTTTTGACGGCCGCTGGCCGCCGCTGGTGGTGAATCCGCCACCGTGTAATTTCATGGCGCGGACGGTGGCGTTCACCACGATGCAGTCGGGTGGAACTCCACTCGCTGCAGCCTTGATGTGAATCGCTTTTTCCGCTCCCATATCGGAGCCGAAGCCAGCCTCTGTGACGACATAGTCGGCGACTGAAAGTGCTAGTTCGTCGGCGATTATACTGGAGTTTCCGTGTGCGATGTTAGCGAATGGTCCTGCGTGGATGAAAGCGGGGTCGCCTTCGAGTGTTTGAACTAGATTTGGGAGAAGGGCTTCCCGCAGGAGAAGTGACATCGGGCCGGCAGCACCGATGTCCTCCGCCTTGACCGGGTGGCCGGCTCGGTTTTGCCCAACTACGATTTGACCGAGACGGCTTCTGAGGTCAGCGTAATTTTTTGAGAGGGCCAAAATCGCCATTACTTCGCTCGCCGCGGTGATGTCGAATCGCTCCTCGCGAGCGAACCCATTGACTGCACCACCCAGCCCGATTGCAGAGTAGCGGAGAGCCCGGTCGTTCATGTCGAGAACTCGTGGCCACATCACCCGAGCAGGGTCGATGTCCAACGAATTTCCGTGATGTAGATGGTTGTCGAGCATCGCCGAGCAGAGGTTGTGGGCTGAGGTGACAGCGTGCAAATCACCTGTGAAGTGGAGGTTAATTTGTTCCATCGGAAGGACTTGCGAATAGCCGCCGCCGGCTGCACCGCCCTTGATGCCAAAGACCGGTCCCATCGAGGGTTCACGGATGACGCAAGTTGCCGATTTTCCGAGCCGATTCAGCCCTTGATTTAGGCCGATTGAAGTGACGGTTTTTCCTTCGCCGTAGGGTGTTGGATTGACGCTGGTGACTAGGATGAGTGACCCCTTCGCCTTCCCCTTCCGTGCTTTCAGGGCTTCCCACCTGACCTTCGCCATCCCTCGGCCCAATCGAGCGATGTCCTCGACGCCGAGCCCAAGTTTCCAGGCGACCTCTTCGATTGGGAGCATTTCTGCCCCGTTGGCGATGTCAAGGTCGCTCGGCATAGAAGGCTCGGCTGAGCATACGGTATTCAATCATTCATTCTGTATCTAGTCGATTTTGTCCTTAAAACGACAATTTCCCGCTTAGCGGACACGGCTCGTAGGCGGGCGGGGCGAATAGTGGGAGGGGGCCACTTCTTGGTTCGTAATAATCGGATTTCCCTCAATCATCGCAAGTTTCTGCTGTTCTATTGTTGATGGACAGAGAATCGCTCCGGCGACCTTTTGACAGACTCCCCACCACCAAAATCCGAATGGTAACTACAGTCAAGGTATGTGCCGCAGTTGCGGGTAAGCCAATCGCCCACTCACTGACACCAGATTTGTTTCGGATAGTGGCTGACCGGTTGCGCGAAAGCGGCTGTAAAGTCAACATCGAGATGGCTGAAAAGTTTGAGACTACCACCCTTGTGAATGCACTGGCTTGGGGCCATTCTCAGAAGCAAGCGTTATCCAATCAGGATGATGGTGCAGACTCTGGTCGACGTGAGGTTTGGCTCTCTCTAACTTCGCCTTTGAAACACCAGATGCCACCCGACTCTGGGACTGAATGGGTTGTCGGCGAGCCGATGTTAGCCTGTGCCAACCAGATGCGCCACGATGGCCATGTCTGGAGGGTCGCTTCGACGGATGGTCTTGGGCTGGTTCTGCTAGCCAAGGAATTTGGCTTTGAATTCGACAAGAAGGATACTCGGGAACAGCCTCTGCTCTGCATGAATGGAGGCGGCTCAACAGCTCGGTCCTGCGCGGCAGCGTGGGTCGAGGCAGGAGGCAGTATTTGGTGGAAGGGAGGTCGGCGTTCTCTCTCTCACAGAGGGCCATGGCGAAGTGCGTTGGTTGAGGGTCTGCAACTCGCCGAACACAACGGTCGCAGATTACACGCAGATTTCGATGTCGAGCCGGGGACTGCGAGTGAGCCGATTGGAGACCGAATCCCGCTGGAAGACCCTGGTGAAGCGCCTATTCTCCTCTCCATAACCTACGATGGAAACAAAGGTGAATCATCCGTTGAAACAGAGTGGGGTTTGCATCTTGATGGGAGGTGGTTGTTGGCGGCTCAACATCTTGAGGCGTGGCGCCACCTCTACCTGCCTCAATTCGCTGACAGTCTGCCCTCGTTGCGGGATTTGGTGGGTGCAATCGAAGGTATGAGTTAGTGACTCTATACGGCGAGCGGTTCAAAGGCGAGCGCTGCAAAGCAGCGAATCATGGCGCATGCACGAGGCGATGTGCGAGTCGAGGCCTGCGCTGCCCCCCAAGGCGATGGCCGAGTCGAGGGCTCCGCTGCTGCCCGAGATGTTGGCCGAGTCGAGGCCCTCAGAGTTGCGAACAGCGAGCTGCACTCAACGGCGAGAGTCATGGGAAGTGGAAAAGCACTCTTCATCGCCCTGTTGATGGTGCTCTCGTCGGTGACGATGTTAGCCACGGCAGCCAGAGAAGAATCACCAAACTTTAGCGGACCTGTGGCTGCTGACCGATTTGAAGTCGGTTGGGCTGATGGTACCTATCGGGATTACGACAACGATGAAATCGATATCAGAATCTACTATCCCGCATCTTCGGCAGGCGAAGAGGTTGCAGTCGATTGCGCTTGGGCGCCTTACCCTTGGCTCGTCTTCCATGGCGATAATGGGGAGGATTTCGATGGTTACGAATGGGTCGGACAAGGTTTGGCCAAGGCTGGTTACATCGCCATCGTCGTCGGTGAAGAGCGTTCTGCAAATCAACCGTGGCCCGCAATTATGGACCATTACGAGATGATTTCCATGATGGGGAATATGAACTATTCTGGAGCAAATGGAATTCAAGGCTGTATCGACATGGACCACTGGGGAGTAGCCGGTCACGGCACAGGTGCCGGTCTTGCTGCGGTTGTCAATGCAAATTGGGGGCGATTTCTCGGCTCCAACTCACAACCACCACGGGCTCTAATTGGGCTTGGACTAGACACCGACCAGTCAGGCAACACTCTCGACGCCTACGACCAAGCAGCTCCCAATCACGCACTGTTTCTCACCGGTACGGTAGATGAAGTCGCTCCAGCAAATGAGCACGCCGAACCATTCCTCGATTATTGGAAAGGCGGTTGGCAACTTCTTGAGGTGGTCGGAGCGAACCATGTCCAATATGAGGATGACCAGTCATTCTTAGACAATCTGTTTGACGGCGATGCAACGATGACTGCGGAAGAGCAGCAGGCGCATGCGATTTCGAAAATTCTGCCATACCTCGACTTGACGCTGAAGGGTGACGAAGACGAATGGTACAGGGCTACCAGCCGCGAAAGCGACCCGGTCTTCCCCTCCGATGCTGACTCATACCTCTCAGAGAACCTCGCAGCCAACCAATTCTACCTGATGACCCCCGAAGAGAATGTGGTTATCGCTCCCTCCGGACGAATAGCCCATTCGATGTTCTACGACCCAATCGCTGAGCGAACCGTGATGGTCGGTGGGACTGGGAATGGGGAAAATTTGGACGACTATTGGACACTCGACCTAAACGGTTCGGGCGAATGGGAATTGCAGCCAGATGCACCAAACAGTGTGGGTACCGGCGCATTTGGATTCGATGGTGAGGCGAGCGGACTTCTCTATGGCTCGACCCGAGATGGTAGCCCGACGCTTTGGAGTTGGAACGGCTGGTCGGGGACATGGACAGCATACCCAGACGGTGTTCGGCCACCTGCAAACAATAGTAATTCCATGGTTTGGGATGGTTTTGAGGAGGCTTTCCTCTCTTACGGTGGCTCGGATGATAATTCAGAGGGCGTGAACGAAACTTGGGCTTTCGACCCAACGGTAGGCGTTTGGCAGGAAATTCAGACCGCCGGTGGACCGCGAGGTGTGATCGGGGCAGCCATGTTCTTCTCGGAATCGTGGAATCGCTCTTTTCTATTCGGCGGCGTTGATTTAGATTATGATATTTCAAATGAGACTTGGATGTTTAACAGCCAGACAAACACTTGGTCCAAACTCGCCCTACAAGGTGAATATCCAGAGGAACGCGCATACATGGCGACTGCGATGGATTACGAGAATGAAATCGGTTACATCTATGATTCAGACTGGGGTTCTGGCGCCGGAGAACTTTGGGCGTTCGACATGGTGGACTTGACTTGGCAGAAACTCAGTTCGTTCGGTGCACCAGAACGAATGGACGCTGGTGAGATGGCCTACGACTCTGTCGCCAACAAATTGATTCTATTCGGTGGTTCTTCTTGGTCACAATGCCCCTCTGGCTGCGACGAGACTTGGTTGTATGATTTTGAATCGGGCAGTTGGGAGTTGTATGCATCATCTTCAGCGGTTACTGTGAGTGACACGATTTACCTTCAAGCGGTTGTTACAGAGAGGGACCTCAGCCCGGCACCATGGAACTTGACAGTCCAGTGTAGAATTTTGTCTAGTGACGGTTGGACCACCGGGGGTTGGGATGTGAGCAACAGTACCGCAGCCTGTGACCTATCTCCGTTTGCACTGAGTCCAGGCTACCACAGCGCCACTCTGCGGGTCATTCACGACGGCCAACAAGCCTCCTCTATGTTCCCCTTCGAGCGGGCCAACGCACCCCCTCAACCAAACCAAAACATGCCGAGCTTCGTATTGACTGAAAGTGGTGAACTCTCCATCAACGCCAGTGAGATAGCGTCCGACCCAGACGGTCATGAGGTTCGTTTTGTCACCAACACGCTGACCTTTACGGCGAAAGGCGAAGACGACCTTACGCCTTCTCTTCAATGGGATGTGATGGAGGATTGGAGGTTGCTGACTATGGAGGATGTTTCCAACTGGAATGGCCGTTGGGATGATTCTACCTTCGAAGTTTGTGGAAACATTCGTGATGAAGGCTCTCAAGGAAATCCGCCAATCCAAGTCCCCTTCTGCTTCGATGTGGTTAACTCATGGCAGGATGACCCATTCATTGTCACCGAGCACCCCTCGTTTACAATTGAAGAGGATTCGGGTTTAACCGAATTCGACCTCACACCGTACGGCTACGATGAGGAGGGTGACCCGGCGACGGTACGCAGCAACAATGCCACAGCAGAACAGGTAACACGCCTCGGGCTGTCTACCAATGGTCCGACAGTGTCGATTGAGCCCGCCCTGCACTGGAACGGTCAGGAGGCGGTCGATGTCTGCATTCGCCACCGGCTGAATGGCACAGAGTGTTCTTGGATGACAGTGACAGTGATTGTAACGCCGGTGGCGGACCCACCGATGTTCAACTTCACAGAGATTCAGATGACTGAAGACGAGGTTTACTCAGCACCACTCGACGAGATGATTTGGGACCCAGACGGCGACGAATTGAACATCACTTTGGAAGATGGCGAGCAGAATATCACAGTCGAATTATGGCATGAACAACTGCGAATTACGCCGACTAGCCAGTGGTTCGGACGAGCCGTCAACTGGGCAATTGTCGTTACTGACGGCGAGACCGAAATTAGGCAACCGATTCGCATCGTGGTGGCTGGCGTAGATGACCCGACGCTCGTTTCTTGGCAGCAGCCTGCTGACATTGATGACAATATGACGAAACTCCGCTTCGATATTACAGACCCCGACACATCCGGACCTTGGACAATCGAGTACAATTGGGATGACGGAAATTGGTCAGAGATTTCACCATCTTGTTCTGAACAATCGACTTCATTCTACGAGTGTCAGGCTGATTTGCTGACGAATTCGCTCGCTTACGGCGACCATGAATTGAACCTGCGGGTGAACGACGGGGAGTCGATAAGTGACATCTCAACCTACTGGCTTTCCAACCCCGACCCCAACAGGGCTGGGGCTTCCTCGGGTGGGCCCGACACAGGTATTTCCGGGTTAGTCTTCGTATTGGTTGGTCTTGGGTTCGTGTTGGTTGCGGGTGGAGTCTTGGTCTACTTGATGCGAAAAGAGACAGAATATGTCGATTAGTCCGGCTTTTCACAGCGGAATGTTACCGTGTTTCTTCGGTGGAGTCCACTCTCGCTTTGAGCGGAGTAGCCGAAGAGCGCGCACCAACCTGAGGCGAGTTTCCTGCGGTTCGATTACATCGTCTAGCCAACCGTGTTTGGCAGCGACATATGGGTCGCCGAATTTGAGTTTGTAGTCAGCAACGAGTTCCTTTTGGGTTTGAGCGGGGTCACTCGAAGAATTCAATTCACGACGATGGATGATTTTCACGGCGCCATCGGCGCCCATGACTGCGAGTTCACCAGTTGGCCATGCAACATTGTAGTCGGAGCGCAGGTGTTTGCATGACATCGCGAGGTAGGCTCCTCCGTAGGCCTTCCGAGTAACTACTGTCATCTTTGGAACAGTCGCTTCTGCATAGGCGTAGAGAAGTTTAGCGCCATGGCGAATGATTCCACCCCATTCTTGAACGGTACCGGGTAGGAAGCCCGGAACATCAACGAAGGTGAGGAGTGGGATGTTGAAGCAGTCACAGGTGCGAATGAAGCGCGCCGCCTTGACCGAGGCATCAATATCGAGACAGCCAGCGAGGACTTTTGGCTGATTTGCGACGATTCCAATTGTGGTTCCCTCAAGCCGAGCAAAGCCGATAATGATGTTGTCAGCGTAGTATTCGAACAACTCAACAAAGTGGCCGTCGTCGACAGTTCCCTCAATTGCTGCAACGATGTCGTAGGGTCGATTTGGGTCATCTGGCACGAGATTCGCTAACTCATCAGACATCCGCTCGGGGTCGTCACCATTTTCCACCAAAGGTGGCTCTGCGAGGCAGTGGTCCGGCAGGAATGAGAGCAGTTCCGAGACGATTGCCATCGCATCATCCTCGTCTTCTGCAATCTGGCAGGCGATTCCAGACCGGCTTGCGTGTAAGTCTGCACCACCCAATTCTTCTGGAGTCATTTCTCCGGTGACGGTTTCTTCGGTTTCAAGTGGACTCGACATGAACAACTGGCCATGTTCGCGGCCAAGAACGACAAAGTCGGCAACTCCTGCTGCTAGAGCAGAGACTCCGACGACTGGACCCAAAACCAGACTGATCATCGGTATGCGACCGCTGCAGGCGATTAATCGGTCGAGCAACTCACCAGTCCCAGCCAGTGAATGTACTCCGTCGTGGGCTCGCTGACCTCCACCGTCCCAAATACCGACAAGGGGAATTCGCGCCCGTTCCGCCATCTCCGCGACCTTGCCAATCTTCAGGGCGTGCATCTCGCCCATCGAGCCGCCGAATACTGAGAAATCTTGCGAGAAACAGAAAATCCGACGGCCGTCGACAGTCCCGTGTCCACAAATGACACCGTCTCCTTCGATTGGATGCATGTGAAGATTGAAGTCTTGGTTGCGGTGGGTTACGAAGCTGTCAACTTCGACAAAAGAACCCTCATCCAAGAGGGCTGCCATCCTCTCTCGAGCCGTCCCACGCCCACTCTCTCTGATGCCATCCATCTTCGCTCGGCCGCCGCCGGCAGCCGCTCGTTGGCGACGTTGGAGCAAGTCTTCAGAAAGGTCGCGTCGACCTCGCGCGGGATGGGGCACGCTACGGTTGGGGGCCGAGAGGGTGAATCACGGTAGCGGCGGCCTGAAGATGGCATTTTTCCAATTGGAAAAATGATTTTATCAATTGA
>CAUZUN010000024.1:0-8545 GCA_963583115.1 Candidatus Thalassarchaeaceae archaeon | reverse complement strand
GTCGCGCACGGCCTTGACGATGGTAGAATCGTCTTCAAGACATGAGAGGATGATGATTGGGCTTCCCTTGTTGATGTGGGGTAATATCCGGTTTGTCACAACCTGTAGTGGGGTCTGACCACGCGCCATCGCTCCAGCCAACTTTGTCAGAATGACATACAATTGCTTCTTGCCTGTGTCACGGTCCACGGATAAGACTTCGTCGCCGTAGACAACCAGTCCAACTGAGTCACGGCGGGAAAGGAAGAAGGAGGCGAGTGATGCCGCCGCTCTTGTTCCGTAGACAAGCGAGTTTCTGCTTACTGGGCCGGTCTCAGAGACCGCCCTGCTGTCGAGAATCAAGATGATGTCGCTGACCGCGTCCCGCTCACGCTCGTTTACCATCAATTTGCCAGTGCGCCCGTATGCAGGCCAGTTGATGGATTTCATCGGGTCACCAGCGATGTACTCACGCAGGTTGTAGAATTCCGAGCCAGGTCCGGGCTGTCGAATGTTGACTGCACCAGTGAAAATCTTGGGAACTTTGCTCTTCACGAACGCGTCCTTCAAGTCCTCTGTCTTTGGGAACACTAGGAAATCGTCATAGACATGCATTTCCTTTTCTTTGTGGAATAGCCCGAATGAATCTTGGATTCGTATGCAGACTGGTCCAATTGTGTAGAAGCCTCGCAATGGGCATTCGACTGTGTACTCGATGAGAGTCTCTCGGCGTGGGCCAAGTTCCATTAGAATGTAGTTGGCGCCCTTTTTGATGCGCATAACCTCGGGGAGGCTATCTCTTACTTCGAGAACCTTGGAGAGAGGTGAGTGGTTCTGGATTCGAAGAGTTACATCGACTTCGCCATCTTCAAACACCCGTGCGCTGCTGAGTTTTCGCATTGCAGACAGACGGCTTAGAGAGGCCCCCGCCTCTTCTTCAGTCCGTTCTTCCATTCTGCGTCCACTCGCTGACACATCTGCGTGAGAGGCTCGTAATGCTGCCCAAGTCAAAAACGAGAGCAACACGACAGCCACGGTCACGAGTTGGTGATTTCGCAGGGTCAAGCCTAGCAGGTAGAGAGCTATCGCTAGGCTCCCAAACATGGCGGATTTTCTACTCCATGCCAACCGCTAACCACCTCCTTGCGAGTTCGATTACCTCGTTCCCGCTCAGACTGTCGGTACTGGCACTTGTGTGAGGATGCCCTGAATGACTTCCTCGTTCTCAAGTCCCTTAATCTGGTGCTCTGGCTTTAGAATCAGCCTGTGGCTGAGTGCCAGTGTTGCCACCGATTTCACATCATCTGGAGTTACGAAGTCGCGGCCGCGCATTGCTGCTGCTGCTCGGCCGGTCTTGAGTAGTGCTTGCGAACCACGAGGTGAAGCGCCGACGAGAACTCTTGGGTCCTCACGGGTCCGTGCCACGACCTCAACCATGTACATGCGTACGGCTGGGTCGACATAGACATCCTCAATCGCTTGTTGCATTGCAATAACTCGCTGAGGGTCTGTAATGACCTCGACATCCACTGCGTCCTTCTTCCTCTGAATACGGCGGGCAAGAATCTCGTCCTCATCCGCTCGGTCAGGGTATCCGACGCTCATCTTGAACATGAATCGGTCAAGTTGTGCTTCAGGTAGTGGGTAAGTTCCTTCTTGCTCCACAGGATTCTGTGTAGCCATTGTTAGGAACGGTGCTGGTAGCTTGTGAGTCACGGTACCGATTGTGACTTGCTTCTCCTGCATAGCCTCTAGAAGAGCGGCCTGCGTCTTAGGCGGCGCACGGTTAATCTCGTCAGAAAGCAACAGGTTGCAGAAAATCGGTCCCGGCTTGAAAGTAAATTCTCCCTTCTTAGCATCGTAGATGTTTGTGCCAGTGATATCCGCAGGCAGCAAATCCGGCGTGAATGATACACGCTTGAAATCGCAACCGAGGGCATCGGCGAAGGTGTTCGTCATCAGTGTCTTAGCTAGACCCGGATAATCCTCGAAAAGCAGGTTACCATTTGCAAGGATGTTGACCAACACATTGTCGATCACATGCGCTTTACCGATGATTACTTTCTGGACTTCAGCGCTAATCGCTTGTCCTATCGCTGCAACAGCGGCGAGGCGCTCCTTAACTTCGGGGCTACTCTGGTGTTTCGGTGCAGCTGCTTGCTGATAGCCAGCTTGAACCGCGGGTGCGGCGGCGGCGGCTGCAGCGGGGGGCGGCGGTGGTGCTGCTCCTGCGGCTTGGTTCGTTCCGGGCGGGGGGGGTGGTGCTTGTACCATTCTTTCATTTCTCCATTTTTTCCTTTTTTCACTTTTTGCCCCAGCGCCTAATGGTCTGTAGCAACTCACGCTGCTTCTCTGGGGAATATGATACGTTCTGTGAGTAGGCCAGTTCGACTAACCGTGGATCGCCAATCATTGATTGTACCTCCGCGGGGGTCTTAATTGCCATCTCGTCACGCGTTAAATCGTAGAAAATCCTAATCTTCGTCATCAAGGCCTCTCTCATTCTCTGCTTGTAACTGGCAGGGTCAATTTTGTTCGGCCGTTCGCGGAAGCGAGTCAAGTCGAATACATGCCGCCAGTTCTCCTTCTCGGGCACTACCATGATGGCTACGAGAAGTAGAAGCATCAAATTGAGCACTATGAGCCACTTAAGGAAGTCATCACTGGTGAGGAGGACGATGGTGCTCATTGTTTCGGTGAACGGGTTGGAGAGGGCGCTGGTCACATGTCGACTTTCGTCGAATACGATGCGGAATTCGCTGGGTTTGAGTTTGATGCTAAAGGGCAGCATGTCGTTATCGAACTCCATCATGTCGTAAATCAATGCGGCGAAGTAGACTTCGTTGCCTCGCCATTCATTGTCACCGGACAGATGTCGCTGCCAGCAGTTTACTGACTCGAGGTCGCAACTCGTTTTGAGTTTGGTATCAATCGCCTTTTCGGCTGTCCACAATCGGTTGGAAAAGGCTTCTTCATCAGATACGAAGAGGATTGAACCCGTTGCATCAAGGCTACCATATGATGAGCCATCAGAATCTGAAATTTTTCGCTCATCCAAGACTTCTATTCCGGGGTAGTCCATTCGAAGAATCAAGGAGAGGTTGGAAAGCGGGTTCTGGTATTCGTCGCAACTTTGCGAACCAATTCTGTCGATGCAAGCGCTGTCACTCGCCATCGCCAGCACGCTGACATCTCGACGCTGATAGTCGTCGTGAGTTGGGTCATCAGTTTCAATCGACTCCCAGCGCATTGCTGTTGGTGCCTTGAACATCACAGGCATCCTGCAGACATCGAGTTCTTGCCCTCTCATGTTAAGCATATCAGTGGTGCAGCCTTCTGGGTTCACGCCGATTTGGTCATTCGACTGTATATCGGCTCGAATCGAAGCGACTCCCCAGACATTTGTTGGATTCTCAGCACTGGGGTTTCCATCATCATCGAAGGTGCGCCAATTTTGATACTCATCGAGCAGAGGGTCACCAAAGAATGTGACACCGAATTTTGTTGCCAACCGATTTGCGTTTGTTCCATCCGTGGCGACAATTACCTTGCCACCTAATTCGGTCACGAATTCGTGA
This sequence comes from Candidatus Thalassarchaeaceae archaeon, assembly GCA_963583115.1. Classification (GTDB taxonomy): domain Archaea; phylum Thermoplasmatota; class Poseidoniia; order Poseidoniales; family Thalassarchaeaceae; genus MGIIb-Q1. Next base: position 4,988 of record CAUZUN010000024.1, on the reverse strand, counting down.
ATTGCAGTCGCCTCGGTCTCATCGATTGGCTTCTCTGCACCGGCGATAACCAGCATGGTTCGGTGAGGCTCTTCCCAATCATTCACCAACATCGGAGTTGACATCGTGTTTCGGATCTTGTAGTCTGCACCGCCCGGTCCCAAACTGTTCCGCATGTCGGTGACTTGAGCGAGTTGGTCTTTCTCTTCGGGCGCATCTGAGACATAAGCACTGTAGTGAGTTTCCTTGTTCGCAGCGACCAATGTCATGGTCAGCATCATGGTCACAATGAGGATTGCGAAGGTCGCTCCGATGATGGTTCCAAAGTGCGTAGATGGGCCTTCCTTTTCAGCCATCTAAAGAGCACCCCATCTATTCACATACCGGCATAGCCGGGTAATTACTATCCGTTGGAATGTCGTCACCCAAATATAGGTTGGGGCAGCCCGATTGTATCGAATGTAGGAGTTTCAAGAGTTACCATTCAGTATCATTTTGATTTGAGTGGTTGCGCAGGTGATTTATCACCATGCAGATGTATCACATTACCTTGGTAGAAAAACTCCACAATCAACAGATTGACACAAAATTTGAGAGAAAGATTGCCAATCACTTTCTGCGCCGTTGCAAAGCAGCTCCGAGAAGTCCCACTATGGCCAACCATGCTGGTAAAGGTGCCCAGTTGCTGCTGACGACATCGTCGTTCCCCCCCGAACTTCCACCGCCACCGTTCGAGCCAGTTCCGGAACCTCCACTATCGGGTGGTTCCATTACGATCTGCAGTGATGATTCGTCGTCATCTGCCATGGCGGCGGTTCCATCATCGATATCTCCTTGAGATTGAATTGAGATTTCAATGATACAAGTCTTGTCAGGATGGCTTGCTGACGAGGTCAAGTTGAGTTCTGCTGAAATCGATTGATTGCGACCAATCGCATCACCCTCCAATGCTTCGCCACCTGTAACTTCTAGCAGTGGGCAGGTGTCACTCAATGTTACTTTGAAAACAGAATCAATGTCATTTCCTTCATTGATTACGGTGGCGGTCAGGAATGTAGTGGTGCCTGCGTTCATCGGGCCGGCCGGGTCTGCTAGTTCGACACTCAAATCGACAACTTGCGGGATAATGAGGTCAACCTCATCATTTCTCATTTCCGTGCCGGGTGCAGGTATTGGCCCATAACCTGTCAATCGCCCTTCGACTTCAACCGAATCTCGACTACCAGCATCGAAGGCCCGCACATCGATATTCTTCACTGTGAAGTCGAATGATTCGTTGGTCGACGGAGAGACATCAACAGATTCAGTCCCAGAGATTATTGCATCGAATGGCAGAATATACTCGATTCCAACAGTTATCGGAGTCGCTATGTTGTCATTTCGAACCCAGAACTGAAGTGTTACCTCGCCAGCCAAATTGATGTTGAACTCCGACGGCATATCCTCTTCGACTACAATTCCCATGTCCCAACCGATTGGTGGGTCGGGTTGGTCGTCCTGTGCGAACGCTGCCGAGGGAAGCCCCAACAACAGGAAGGAGGCGAGGAAAAGAGCGCGTACCCGGTGGTTCACATTCATCTTGAGTCGGCCCCCCTTGTTCAATTCGCCGCTGAAATGTCTTGCAACTTTGAGAGCGCCCGTTTTGCGAGAATGCGCACCATTTTTCGCCTGTAACTGGGTGGGAAAAAGGTATTGTTTACCGGTTTGACTGCCTTCCGAATTATTTCCGACAAACCGTTGACTGAGCTCTGGCCAGCCCAATCTTCTCTTGCCGAATCAGCCTCCTCCCGGTGCAGTTTAGGAATTGATTCCAAGCCGGTGGTCGCTACTCGCAGGTCGAGTAATTTTCCGCCCGCAACTCGCCAAGCCGCTGCAACCCCCGCTTCAGGGAAATCCCACGATTCTCGCAGACGAAGTTTTTGGTATGCCCCCTCAAGGCTGGTAGCCTCCTCAGGTAGGGTGATGTGAGTTACCATTTCACCTGCTTCAAGCAGATTTCGTGTGATGCCATCTTCTTGGAAAAAGTCGGCGAGTAACATCTCACGCTTGCCGCCTGGTGAGGCCAAGTGAATCGTCGCTCCCAAGCACATCAGGGCTGGAGCGAGGTCCGCTTGGTAGGTGGCGACACAGAGGGTGTTTTGGTTTGGTATGACGCGGCAGTCAGCCCCGGTTCCACAATCGCATTTGAGGCACCAATCAATTGATTCACGCCACTCCTCGCCCTGATTGAACCAGAAGCATCGGGTGTCGAGACAGATGTTTCCACCTACCGTGCCTGAGCGCCGGATAAGTATCGATGCGATGCTGCCAGCAGCCTCTTGGACTAACGAGTGAGTATCTTCCGACTCGACGAGGTCATTGAGTCTAACCATCGCTCCGATGTGGCTTGCTGTCAGTGTAGTTAGTTCCTCTACATTCGCCAATGAGATGACATTCGGTTTGTGGTTCAAATGCCACTTGTAATTCGGCAACAGGTCGGTTCCACCGGCCACCCAATCAAATTCTAGGCCGCCGTTCTGCAACTTTCCTGCCAGTGCCAATGCCTCGTCGAGACTATCTGGCATATGCAAGGTGAATGGTGGCATCTTCAATTTCCATCACCTCGGTGACGGCGTTCGGTATGCTTCCAAGCAGAGCCGGCAAGCCGTGGCGATGCCATGTAATCGTCTGTTGGAAGGACTGCGACTTCCCAGCGACTGTCCTGTTCATCGCCTGCAATCGTTGGGTCGAGGCCGAACAGGGCACCGTTGTGGTACTCTTCACGCGCCTCATTGAGCCGCCGAGCGAGGTCCCGCTCAGCGTGTTCTTCAGCCCGTGTTTCGAGGGTGGATTGGAGGTCGGAGTGGGTTAGTCGGGGGCTCGGAAGGTCGAGCGGGTCATCGATTCCAAGTTCTTTGCAGAGGGTTGCAATCCTCTTCTCAATCCTATCTGGAGTGATTGGTAATTCGTTTACCCGCACCCCAATGGCGTCGTATACCGCGTTGCATACAGCGGGCAGAATCGGGAGCAGTGGGCCTTCACCTGCTTCTTTTGCGCCGAATGGACCTTCAGGGTCGTTACTCTCTACGATGATAGGAACAACTTCTGGCATCTCGTGAACGGTTGGAATCTTGTAGTCGAGCAGATTTGGATTCATCAAATGGCCACTCCTGCCATATTTCATCTCTTCAGAGAGAACTTGGCCCATTCCCATGTGGCAGCTGCCGATGATTTGGCCTTCAACCGCAAGCGGGTTCAACGCCTTTCCACAGTCGTGCGCGGCCCACACCTTCAGCACACGGGTCTGCCCGGTTTCGGGGTCTACCTTGACCTCAGCAGCGTATGCTGAGAATGAATATGCAGGCGCGAGGCCGGCCGCCGCTCCTTTGTGCATTCGGCCCATGGGTGGCGTTCTATAGGCCCCGGATGCGATTAATGCGCCTCTTTCTTCCTGCGCTTTGTGGAGCGCTTCAAGATATGAGACTCCGACCGCCGGATTCAATTTGTCGAAGATTCGGCGGTCGCCGATAACGAGATGTTTCTTGTTGGCTCCAGTGATTTCTGCAGTCGCGGTCAGCAGTTCATCTCGAATTTTCATCGCTGCTGTAATCGCTGCGTTCGCATTCATGAAAGTGACTCGACTTGAGTAGGAGCCAAGGTCAACGGGAGAGGTATCAGATTCCTTTGAGCGAATTCGAATCATATCGAGGGGAAGACCGAGAACTTCAGCGACGGATTGAGCAACGACCGTATCGGAGCCTTGGCCAATTTCGGCGGCCCCTGTGTGTACCGTAACCCCTCCATCCATGTCGATCTTGAGATGAACGGTGGCGTGGGGGAACTTGTTTGGGTCCCAGTGAATTGGAAGGCCACTGCCCGAAATGAAGAATCCACAGCCGATTCCAATACCGTGTCCAAGCGGTAGTTTGCGGAATCTGTTTTCCCAGTTGCAGGCCGCTCGGACTCGCTCAAGACACTCTCGCATTCCGATACTGGTGACACGAAATCCGGTGATTGTAGCACTGTGAGGAGGTAACAAGTTCGCTAGACGGAAGGTGATTGGGTCGACTTCCAACTTCTCAGCGATTTCGTCGACGCCGACCTCGACTGCACATCGCGAATTTACCGCGCCGTGGCCCCGCATTGCACCAGAAGCCGGCTTGTTTGTCCAGACCCTAGCCCCGGTGTAGTGGAACGCCCCAATCTCGTATGGTGCTGTGTGCAACACGCCGTTGTAGTATGTTGTGACATGACCGAACGAGGCGAATGCGCCTCCATCGATTAGCGCATCAGTCTCGATGCCACACAAGCGCCCCTCATCATCGGCGTGCAAATTCATCTCAATCAGCGAAGGATGTCGACCGCGATTGACCCAAAACACCTCTTCGCGGTCGAAGGTAATCCGAACAGGCCGGCCAGATTTTCGAGCCAGAATGGCTGCACACATTTCGTGTGGGAAGGGGTCAGACTTTCCTCCAAAGCCACCACCCACAAAGGTACGATAGACATTGATTTGATGCATTGGAATCTCCAAAACATCTGCTAAGGCGCGGTGGAGATAGTGCGGAACCTGCTGAGGTGTGTAGAGTGTCAGTCTGCCGGACGGGTCCCAGTTTGCCGCTACTGCATGCGGCTCGGTGAATCCGTGGTTGACTCCACCAAATTTCCATTTTGACTTGGAATTCGCTACTGCGTTGTTGTCAATCCCGGCTACATCACCGAACTCTTGGAAGACCCTTTTTTGGATATTTGACTCGCCGATGTGGTATTTTCCTCGGTCGTGGATTGGGCTCTCTGAGTCCTCCAATCCCTGTTTGATATCGTGGATGCTGTCCAGAATTTCGTACTCAACCTCGATGAGTTGCAAAGCGTGCATCGCCGTCGCTTCATCTTCGGCCGCCACACAGGCCACCAAGTCTCCCACATGCCGCACCTTCTCAACCGCCATTGCGTGCTCGTCCTTGGTTACGGGAAGAACCCCAAACTTGCGGGTGGCGTCGATTCCTGTTGCGACTGCAACGACTCCAGCG
>CAUZUN010000023.1:0-8628 GCA_963583115.1 Candidatus Thalassarchaeaceae archaeon | reverse complement strand
GTGGGGGTTTTTGGATCACTTTCGGCGAGTTTTTCGGCCGAGTCGGGGGCTTTTTCAGCCATTGGTTTCACCTCGTAGAGCGGCCGTCGAGGTGTGTACGACCTTCAGTAGTGAGAACTGCATAGCGATTTTTATTGTTTCCATCGCCTGCTGGGTAGGTCAAAAAGCCCCTTTCACGAAGGCGGTTTAGGTAGAGGCTGAGGTTACCCGGGTGTTCGATGCCGGCGTCGTCGAAGATTTGCTGGATTACTCTTGGCGGCGAATCGTGTATACCTTCGACCTCTCGCAGGTATTGAATTGCGGCTAGGACTTGGTCTGGTTTTCGGTTCAGATTATTGGTGTCACAAAGTGTTCTGAAGGCGGAGCCACGCTCGGGAAGTCCAGAACTTCTGGCGGCTTCCTTTGCTGCCTCGATGGCAGTTTCGCGGGCAATTCTGATGTTGGCCAATGCACTAGACCAAATTTCATTCTGCATCTCTTTGGCCATTCTTGTGTCGATTTCCTTCGCGGTGCCAGTCAAGTCCAATTCGACATCTCCGACACGGACCAATATACGATTACCAAGTTCAACAACCTCATCTTCAATCGACACAGCTTACCACTTTACCGGCGATAGAGGAGGTTATTTTAATCGTTGCGTCCTTAACATCCGGTGTTTCTTTCGGTAATGGAATTCAGTGGTGGCCATTCTCAAGAATGGTTTTTTTCGGCTATGGTGATTAATATCACCCTCCGGGTGGAGTTGGAAATGTGGATAATCATCGATTTTACCACAATTAGGTTGTATTGAATCCGAAACTGACTTGATACCTGCCATCCGTCGCTACGCTCCGGGTGGAGCCATGCTGCTGTCAAATCCTAGTCGCCGCACTCCGATTTTGATTTGTTTTTTGATGTTCATATCCGTTTTCGCACCCTTCGCTGGAGCGAGCGGGAACTCGGGTACAATCAACACATTTTCTGATGGCAGCAGCACTGGACAGTTGAATCTCAATGGCGGTTCTTTGAACTCGGCATTCGCCATAACTTTGGAGCGTAACACGACGATTACTTCGGCAACCTTCGACATTAGTTACGAACAAACATCGCCTTCTCCCGGAACAGTAACTCTCGACATCGGTGATGACAATCTGATGGAGTGGGCATTCATAGAGACCGGATTTGGTGACTTAGGAAATCAGTCAACATTCTCTGATGGCAGTTCGACGAACTCTAGTTCGGTGAATTCATCTGGCTCTCAACTTGAGGTGGTTCTGCTGCCGAGCATCGCTCAACTACAGACGGCAGACCTCAATGTTGAGTATACTCCCGACTTCGGTGGTGGCTGGGTAGCGACCGGTCTAGTCGATGATTTGGCGGTCGGCGACATAGATGCCGACAGCCTGCCAGAACCGATATTCCTGCAAAGAGCCCACACCTGGACAAACGGCAGCAGCAGCCCAGCCATCGGCTACTTCGATTGGTCCCCATCGACAGGATTCAGCGCCATCAGTTGGAAAGCGACCTGCGATGGCGCAACCACCCTCGACATCGGCGACTTCGATGGTGACGGCCGAGCCGACATCGCTGCTAGCGACGCGACCAACGAATCTGCCTGTATCCACATCTCGCTCTCAACTGGCGGCTGGGCCAACTCTTCCAACCTCTCATTGGGGCAGGGATTCGCCGACCTCACAGTCGGCGACCTCGATGGTGACGGCGATGACGAACTGATTTCCGTACATTCGGACGGAAGTCTGCGCGAATTCGTATTCAATCCGACTAACGGCTCATTTGGAGAGGGTGCGACCACTCTCGTGAGTTCCAACGGAGGAGGTCTTCAGGCGGTTCTCAGTTCAGTAGTCACCGGCCAATTTTGGGGAAGTGGAAACCCCACGGTGGCTGTTTCGGATGGCATGGATGGACATGTCAGCCTGTGGAACAGTTCGGGCGGTTCGTGGGTGCAACTCCTCAGCAATGTCTCATTTGACGGTATCAAAAGCGGTTTGATGACACTAGATTGGAATGGCGACGGATTCCTTGACCTTCTCGGCAACACCGACATAGGAACTTGTGTATCGACCTTCAATGGAACGGGGTGGTCCATTCAATTGGATAATTCAACTCAACTAAACAATCACACCGTAGGAGATTGGAACGGCAACGGCAGCGACGACCTCATCCAGCCTATTTTGGGAATCACTGACGGCAATGATGCCACCTTCACCGGTTTTCTTGACATCCGCCTCTTCGGCACCAATGGTAGTATTGCAAATTCGACAGGCTCACTGACTCCACACACCGCACCCAGCGATGTGCTTCTCGCTGACTTTGATGGCGATGGTTTAGTCGAGCAGTTAGTTGTTGCAGGCGAAGCGACGCAAGGCATCTATCTAGCCGGCTGGCATTCTGTTTCCTTCGATTTCGATGGTGACGGCTGGGAGGAAGGCAATCTTGTCGGATATGCGGGTGACGGCCAAAACGGGGTTGACGAGTTGACTTGGGTGGATATGGGTAACATTTCTATGAGCCTTACAAACAAGATACCCTCCCTACCTTCTCAGATTTATCCGTTCGGAATTGAAATGGCATTTGTTGTACCTGACGCTACATCGACGGGAAGTGGAACAATCCTGCTCAAGGATTTGGCATTAACATACGATGCAACCTTCACAGTCGATGCAAATTTGATGCTCGGCAATCTCACTAACGCGCTCAATCTCCAAATGTTACCCGGAACCGGCTCTTTCAATGTCACATTACCATTCAATTCCAGTGCAGCGGGAACTCTCACTCTTGAAGCGCTGCAAATCGAGTGGGCGGCGGGAATGTCGAATCAAGTATTCAGGGCAGCACCAATCGTTAATGGCAACCAAGTCTGGTGGGACCCACAAAATGCAACCCACCGAGTCATCATCATGTGGAATGACGCTGCCATGCTTGAAGCAGATTTCCTCGCTTATCAGATATTTAGATGGGTGAATGGCTCGACACCTCAACTCGGAGTCCCACACCAAACTTCGCCGGGCAACGGAACGATGGACGAAGACAATGTTTCGGGCACGACTTGGGATTATCGGGTGCGCGCGGTCTACACAAATGGCATTTTCAGTAACCTTTCGGATGTGGTCACCATCACCGTTCCTGCCCTCCCTGCCCCGGATGTAACGCCTCCCGATGCGGTAACCGGACTTACTGTGGGGGATACGCCTTCTGATAGCGGTGGGTACATCGATGTTAGTTGGACTGAAAGCGTGTCTGATGATGTGGCGTGGTACGCGGTTTATCTCGACGCCACGCCGATTTCTGACGCCAGTGGGCTGGTAGAGGTTGGCAATGTGACCGCTGGCGGCTCAACTTCGTTGACGCTCGCTACAGTCGATTTGACCGATTACTTCGTTGCTATCGTATGCGGTGATTTGACTGGAAATGTCAATTGGAATGTTGTGACGGCAGGACCGGTTCAGTCGGTGAACAACAGTGTTCGCGGCTCATCGATTTCAGTCGAGGTTGTAAGCGGGGCGAGTTCAGACAATTCGCTAGCGGATGCAATGGTGAAGGCGGGGATGCCGTTTGAAATCACAGTTCAGTTGGAAAGCGAAGGCGTGCCGCTGGTTGGTAGAACGGTTTCAGTCGACCTGCATACTTGGGGCAGTACAGGCATCTGGAACACCACATCTCAACTTGATGACGGTTCATGGGTTTTGAGTGGCCAAACCGATTCCGCCGGAACTGCGAGTTGGAATTGGAGTGATTGGGTCGATTTCCAGGCAGAGAGTCCGACCTTGCTCAATTGGGTTTCACAGGTTACCGCTTCCTATGGTGGCGGCAGTTGGGGGCCCACGCAACAGACAGTGGCTGCGGCCAGTGGCAGCACTAATTTTGAGTCGCGAATCGATGCGACGCTCACCGTCAATACTTCCACTGTTCAACTCGACCAGAATGGTGAGGGTGCAGTGACAGTTCAACTGATTTCAGCCGACCCTATCGAACAACCGCTCCTGCGCGGAATCGTTGTTGAGTGGTCTTTGGGTAATGAGACAAATCAAGCGACTTCAAGCAACGGGCAGGTCAGCGTAGGAATTGACGGTACTGCAGAAATCCTGATTCATCACCCCCAAGGCGGCGAGTTGGACCTCAGCGTCACCACATCGTCCCTCCAATGGCTCGACCTGGCCGATACCGAAGAGCGGGTCATTCTTCTCCCTCCACTCGAGGATGGTGAAGATGGTGAGGGTGGAAACGGAAACCAAAACCAACTAGACCCAGATATTCTGCCGGTTGAGATGATCTGTGAGGACATTTCCTGGAACCTTCGTGAGAATGGTAGCGTTTCAACTCTCGATTGCACGGTTACCAATCCAAATGGAGTCAGAGTTTCAGTAGATGTGACTATCAATACGCCAACAGGAATGGACCTCTTCTTCTTGCCTACAACTTCGTTCAGTCTGTTCGCCAACCAGTCTACTGAAGTCGGTTTGGAGATGCGCGCTCTTCTAGGCGCTCCTGCCGGCGACCGCCAAATGCTAGTCGACCTATCCGCCTCTTCGGCAGGTTACCTCGATTCTGAAAACACCTCAACAATCAATTTCACCGTCGTTCCATTGACTCCACCAATCGACAGCGGCGGAACTGGTGACAGTGCTGCAGGAATGTCAACTCCGATGGTTGCAGCAATCGCGCTTGTAGTCTTGGCTTTGCTAATTGGCGGCTTCGTCGGCCTGCGCACACTCACCCGTGAGGACGAGGACGACGAAGAGGAGGAAGATGATGAGGAGTGGTACGATGATGTCGATGACCCAGAGGGCTCGACTGCAGACTACCGTCGCGCCCCACCTCGCGACACAAAACCGCTCGATGACGAGTTCCGTGAGAGGCCGCGACCGCGAGGCTGGGCCGGCGATGAGGGCAGCCTACCATCGCGCGGGTCAACCGGTGTCCGACCTAGCGGCCGGCCAGCAGAAATGGGAGCGAGGCCCCACAGGCAGGAAGCTACCTGGGATGATGGTTACGAGGAAGAGGATGGCGGCGAGGAAGATTACACTCAATCGGATAGTTTCCATGTCGACGACGACGGCGTCGAGTGGTGGAAGGACGAAGTCGATGTCTGGTGGTACCGATATCCCGATGAAGAAGAGTGGTCAGAGTTCATCGAGTGAGATTCAATTGAGGGAAAATCATTCGACGGGTATTTGACGGATGGGTGGTGCCAATCGATTCAGAGGTGTTGTCATGAGTGTAGAAAACGACCATCATGGATTTCCTTTGGTGTTGCACAAAGATGCCGATGCTAATTCTACTGGAGGCGTCGCAGTATGCGGGTTTTCAACCGTTGGAATGGTCGGAATCATCGCTTCGAGTCACATTGTGAAGGCGCTTGACCTGACTCAACTTGGCACGGTGATTGATAGGGACTTTCCGCCGGTCGCACTTGTCCAAAATGAGGTTCCAAAACACCCGGTCAGAGTCTATCAAGGCAAAGGGGTGGGAGTCTTCACCTCCGAAATCCAATTTCCCTCACACACGGATGTCAAGTTCGCCGAAACGGTTCTGGATTGGTTTGTTGAAGGGGGCTTCGAAACTCTCTATGTCATCGATGGAATAGTGACTAGCGACCTCGCTGAAAAAGAGGAAGGCGGCCTCTATGGGGTTTCCTCATCTGTATCAGGCCGCGCTCGCCTACAAGCGGCGGGAATCGAGCCGATGCGAGATGGAATCGTTTCTGGAATCGCCGGCTGGCTCCTGTCGGAGGGCGACCGGCGTAGTCTCGATGTGACTGCGTTGTTGGCGGAATGTAATCCGATGTATCCCGACGCGCGGGCTGCAGCGATTGCCGCCGAAGCGTTCAGTGACTTGACCGACATTGATGTGCCGCTCGAAGAGTTGATGGCTGATGCGCGGCGCATCGAAGAGAATGTTCGCAAAATGTTTGAGCAACAGCAGAATCTGCTGCCTCCACCCGATGCCGAGTTTGAGGTCGATGATGGGCAAGACCCGATGGTCGGCTGAATTCAATAGAATGGATTAGCGCCCGCAGCATGGTCAGTCGCATCGGTGATTGTGGAGATTTCAGGAATCTTTTCCTTGATCATCGTCTCAACACCGTGTTTGAGTGTGACATCAACTGCTGAACAGCCTTGACAGCCGCCACCAAAGGCGATGACAACTTCTCCATCGATTACATCGACAAGAGAGACATTTCCGCCATGAGAAGCCACGGCAGGGTTGACCTCGGAGTCAATGATTTCCTGGACTCTTTGAGCGATATCGTCGAGCCAGAGCGGGTTTGGATTATCGAAGTGGAACCCACCACCCATGAGAGTTTCTTTGAATTCCAAAGTCGTCCCATCCATGTAGGCCGCACTCTTTTCTGAGATTATCACAGTCAGTCCATCGACCTCGAAAACCTCATCCCCTTCGCCTTTCTCAACTTCAGGAACGAGTTGTAAGTCGTATTCGAAACCCTTCGGGCCTCTTCCAATAATTGCGACTTTTAGTGCCAGCGAGCCGTCATCGGAATTCGATGCAAATTCATCGAGTTTCTCGCGGGCGAGTTCAGAAATGGTGAGCAACGGGGGAGCCTCCGGGATTAGGCTCCCCCGCTGCGTCGTATCAATCTGCGTGTGCATTACAGATTCAGGGTATCATGCTCACAAGAGCATAAATCGTCGGCGGATTAGGCCGAGTCCAAGCAACGAGATGGAGCTGAGTGCCCCACCGGCTGCTGCGTCTCCGACATCGACTGAGTAGCCGCCGCCGGTCTCAACAATTTGCTTGTCGAGTAGTTCTGAAGTGCCCTTCTTCATCTTGCTGATGGAGAGGATATCCAAGTCCTTGTCGTTGTTGACATCGCTAGGGTTGACAGATACAGGCTGCAAAGGTATTGCAACAACTTTGCAGTTCTTCATGTCAGACTGGCTGAGGTCAGTGGCCTCGTCACTCTGAGCAGCCATTGCCTTGCAGCGAGGGCGCTCGTCGTCAGGTACCTCTACGATGTCATCACCGTATGAGATTACTTTCTTGCAGACGACCTTTACCTTGGTCTTGCTCTCAGCATCACTGAAGTCTAGTGCCTCAGCATCTGCGCCGGTGATTGTCTCGGTGACAATTATCACTTTCTTGCAGACAAGGCGAGGCATTGGTTGTGGTAGTGGTACAGGCTCGATGTCGTCGTTGCAGTTGACCTTCCACTGGCCTCTGAAGACTCCTTGGTCTTCGCTGATACCCATGTAGTGGCCGCGCATTGCGCCGTTCAAGTCGACATCCGTAGCAGCCCATAGACCGTGGAAAGTTCCGTTTCCGTAGGTTCCAGAGACTGTTCCAGAAAGGCTTCCACCGCGAGCAATCCATGTGCCGCGGAATTGCCCGTCCTGGTATTGCCCACTCATCGTTCCGATGGTGTCGCCCTCTGCGTTCATCAATAGAGCGCGGAAGGTACCGATTGTTCCATCCTCACTAACTTGGTATTGGCCTGCGAGCAAGCCACCACCACAAGCGAGTTCTACATCGTCATCGTTGCCAAAGTCGATCCAGTGGACGATGATTCGCCCATCGAAGTCTGCGAGTCGCTCTCTTAGTTCTGAGAGGCGCATTGGTCCATGGCGACTGACATCGTAGGTGCCGTCGTCAAACAGGACGACTACTGCAACCCACGCGACATATCCGTCGGTGTAGATGATTACGACAATACCTGTTACTTCAGGTCCGTCGCAGTCAACAATGTCGGCATCCTCGGATGAGGAGTTGGTGGTGATTACTTGACCACACCTGTGCTGGAAATTAGGGTGCCAAAATGGTAGGGGGTCTACTCCCTGCCAGTCATCAGATAGTTCGCGTGCGAGGACTCCCCCGTCGCCATCATCTGACTCTTCAGCAAGTTCTAGGGCTAACCTAGTCTGTTCATCCAGTTCAGTTAAGTCTGTATCAGCGTCTACATAGACAGCGTTCAACATTAACTCATCCAGTTCTTCATTCTCCAGTGCCTGTGCGTTCGTAGCCTGTTCAGCAGTCACCGCGCCAGCGGCCGTAACCACCAACAAGGCGAGTGCGAGCAGGAGAGCGCTCAAACCCTTTCTTCCATTCAATACAGTTCTATTGGCGTTTGTTGCCATAACTCTACTTGTGTCGTCCTCAGTATATCAATGCCCGAAGAAAAGCCCCGGGGGCTATGCCGCGAATGCAATTCGTATACCAATCCGAAGAGACTACCGCGCCAACCACATTCATGAACCACCGAGACAACGCTAACCCGTGCTTGCAGACACAATGGGTCGCCCTCTCAGGGATTTGCGTATCTCGGTCATCGACCGTTGCAACTTCCGCTGCCGATACTGCATGCCACGTGAGGTTTTTGGCTCAGACTACCAATACCTCCCACGCTCGGAGATTCTTACCTTCGAAGAAATCGACAGAATGGTCGCCGCGCTGGTACCGCTCGGAATCGAAAAGATTCGGCTGACAGGCGGCGAGCCGCTACTGCGGCGTGAGTTCCCAAAATTGGTGAGGATGCTCTCTCGACATGATGTTGAGTTGGCTTTGACCACCAATGGGGTACTCTTGGGAAGCATGGCGGAACAGTTGGTGGAGGCGGGGTTGGACCGTGTGACCGTTAGTTTGGATGCGCTTGATGAGCTGACCTTTCAGTCGATG
>CAUZUN010000022.1:0-8645 GCA_963583115.1 Candidatus Thalassarchaeaceae archaeon | reverse complement strand
CCAGAGGTGGTTGGGCGGAATTTCGTGCAAAGGCGAGTAGGCAAGCGGGTCGAAGATGGCTCTCGATGCTGGAGTTCAGCGAACAGGGCGGAGGACTGCGGGAAGTCTTGGCGAATGTTGACGCAATCCATGTCACAAGTGGGGTCGGCTCTCTCGAATTCACCGGCCTCGCACCCACCCATCTGCCCCTCCATTACCACTGCCTCGAGCCCCACCGCGGCCTCTACGAAGATGTCCTACACCGGACTCTCAATGGCACTCCAAAGCGAAATCTGACGCTGACTCACCTCCTGTTAGGCAAGCAACGCAACCGCGACCGGCGGGCCGTGCAAAGACTCGACAAGCGAAAGAAGTGTACGATTTCTGGTAACTCTCGTTGGATTCAAGAGCGGATTTCACTCGTTTACGGCATAGAATCAGGGATTCTGCTTCCGACCGTCGACCTCTCTGTATGGGAGAGCAATAGTGAGACGGCACAGGAAAAAGGGGACAAGAGTGCAGTCGACGACACGGATGGCAACGGCGAAACTGACAGCGACTATGTCGTGACCATCGGCGGCGCATCGTATGTCAAGGGCACTTGGGATACTCTCGAAATGGTTGCTGGAAGCGGACTATCGTTGGCACTTGTAGGCGGAGGATCGCCTGCGGACCTCGGCAAGTTGCGAACGCAGGCGAAAAAATTGGCTGTTGAATTGAATGTCCAACCACGCCTCTCACAACAGGAATTAGTGGATTTGGTCATTGGTGCGCGGGCGGTAGTCAGTCTCGCCCGTGAAGAGCCGTTCGGATTGACTCCTATCGAAGCTCAAGCAGCAGGAACACCAGCACTGATGGTCGACGAGGGCGGATTCCGCTACACTGTCGAGGATGGAGTGAGTGGTCGTCTGCTACCACGCGGTGATTGGTCGGCATGGCACAACGCCCTCGAAGAATCAGCAAACACCGAAACTCGAGCAGAGTGGGCAAATGCAGGTCGAGAGAACATAGAACGGATGGGATTGGCTCCCGAACACCAAGCAGCAGCACTCGCTGAAATCCTATTTCCCATGGCTCAGTCAACCGAGGAAGAGTGAAATGCAAGCCAAAGAAGCAAGCGATATTCACTTAGACATTTCATTCGTCGGGAAGACGACGAGCCTTTGGTTGCACGAACAGTACCGCACAAAGCGCCACTGTCCCGAGCAGAAGCATGAGTATTGACCCCACCATTCCGACATCGGGTGAGGAGTCCATATGCGGCACACCCGGCAGTAAATCGGTAAGAGTTTCACCACGGGCAAGAACTCCGCCAATCGATGAGAGCATAATCACCACATGAAATGCGGTCAAGGCGATTACACCCTGCATAATCGCCAACGGTTTGTTCTCCCAAAGACCAGGCCCCAGAGTGATTCTACCATGCAGAAACCCAATCCAAAGCCCCGTGCAGAGCGCCGAGAGAAGCATCTTGTTCGCAGTCAATGAATTTCCACCTTCCGCTGCCAAAGTTCCAGTGATTATTGTCACCGGAATGAAAGCCAAACCGAGGATAGTCCCGTACAAACTAGCGCCATCAAGGCCAGCCGCAACCCTGTCACCCAACTTTACTGAGATAGAGGAAGAGAGTACCATGAGTGTGCGCAAAATTGTCGCGATTGTCGCTACCGCGAGGGCACCAATCGTCAGTTCAACAGACACCGCGTGGAATGTCCCGGCCGCCACCATCAGACACCACCCCCAAGGTCTCGAAGATACTCTTCGCCATAGTGGACCCACTGTTCATCGGACCAGCCCACCGGCCTTCGGGCATCGGAAAAGTCGAGTGTTGCAGCCACCACCTGCGCCTCAGCCATTGGCATGCTCGCCAAGTCGCCAAAGACCTCCAGTGCACCGGACTTCCCAATTCCGGCACGCCTACCAAGTCTGCGATTGAGGGTGATGCAAAGTGCAATCGCGGCAAATAGGATTCCCATCGCTTGTAGTCGGAATGCCCAAACATTCGGTAGCACTTCTTGTGCTTCGACTGAGAGGGTCATCCAAGCGGAGTTCTCCTCAAATTCATCGTTTGTCAAGACGATTCGATACTGGAAATCGATGGGTGAGAGAGCGGTTGGCAGCGAACCGGTCCAATACTCTCCTGCTGATGCGAGTGCGCCCGTGCCGGTTGTGCCATCCGAAGTTTTCCATTCGACTGATACCGAAGTTGCGTTGGCTGTCTGGACTGAAATCTGGACTTCTTCGCCAACTACGGAGTTAATTGTTGGAGACCAATCGTTGGAAATCTGCGGGAAGTTCTCGGGAACTGGGCCGACCGAAATGAGCAGGCCAACCTCATCCACTGCGAGGCGTGGTGTGCTGTCGCCGCCGTGGTGAATCGAGGTGATGAGGCGATATTCACCTTCGGTCTGAGGTGCTCGCAGCGACCACTGAGCAGAAGCGTTGCCGTCCGAATTGATGACCCGCTGCTCGACATAATTGCCTGTTCCGCCTTCGCCGTCTGATAGAATCGTCCAGCCCGCCGCTTGAGGGGTATCATCAACTCCAAAAGTTCCTGTCAACAGGAAAATACCGACCAACTTCCTCGCCGAGAGTTCCATACCTTCAGCGCTTACGAATACCGTCAATGGTCCGCCGACATAGGTCTCGCTGCGGTCTGTTGACATCGTCAACTGTGCAGAAGAAGCGGCTGAAAGTCCAGGGTCCCCATGGCAAGCACCACCACAGGCAAACTCGAGAGTTGAATCACCCTCTCCACCAGGGTTAGCGGTATTCTCGGGAACGAGGACCACCAAGAGAAGTAGTAGCGAGATAAGCAGTGCGCGTTGCATTTACTCGTCACCTCCGAGGAACCGTTCCATCGAAGCCGAGCCGAGCGCCGCTAGAGTCGCCAAAATGAATAGGACTAGCATGAAAATTTCAGCACCGCTGCTGATATCCGCCCTCACTGGTTCAGGGATGTCTTCTGCTGATAGAGAAATCATCACCTGATTTTCACCTTCAATCGCTCGACCATTCTCAACCCCGTCGACAATCGCAGTCACACGGTAATTCGATTCTCCAGCAAAGGAAAGGGTTTCAGACCAGCCAGAATCTTGCACCGTCGCCACCTTAGTCCAGTCACTTGAACCGCCACTGTTAGGAGCCGAAATCCGCCAGATGTAGAACTCGCTCTCGCCCTCGGCCCAACCCCACGAGAGGGTAACTTCGCCCCCGCTGACCTCCGCCTCAAGCGCAGAAACGGTCGGCCCAAACGCTGTGGTGATTACCTTCGTGACATTCGAACTGCTGCCATATTCGTCAAACACGGTCAGTTTCACATTGGTGATTCCTAGAGGTAACTCGATTGCAATCGAAGACCCTTCCACCGTATGACTAACTATCCCATCATGCCATTCCCAAAGCCACCCTACAACTTCTCCATCGGGGTCGTTTGAGGCAGAACCATCGAGAGGGTTCATGGAGTCCGTCATCGGCCTATTTGGGAAAGTGAAGTCAGCGGTTGGAGGTAGGTTGGTGATCGTCACGGGCGCGCTCTCTTGGGGGGTTATTCCCCCCTGACCGTCATTGAGGGTTACCTTGACGACCCACACTTGGCCGACATCGAGCCACTTCGTCGCCACGGTTGAGTAGTCATTCAATGCTGGAACGAGATAGCCATCTCGCTTCCACGAAATCGAAAATTGGATTGGGTCTGTGTCAGCATCTGTAATCTCCATCGAGAGAACCAACTCGTCGAGCGAGGTCACCTGTTCGCCTGCTGTGGTGATGGAAAGTGCGGAAAACCTCGGCGCAGAATTACCAATCGTGAAGAGAATCGATGGGCTCTCCTGGCCGAAAGAATCACCATCCTTGGGAGTTACTTTGGCCTGCCAAACCTGTCCCCTCGTAGTTTCACTCGAGGAGACTGTGGTCTCACCATCTAGCAGGCTCTGTCTCGCCCCATCCCGGTACCACTCCACTGTGGTCCCCGCCTCCGCATCACCGTCAGTATCGAAGTAATCGTAGGTCACAGTCAGATTGTCGGCACTTGTTGAATTGGTCGGAGAAATCACCAAATTGCTCGCAACAGGCAGGCTGTTCACGATGACCTCTGACCCCGAAAGTTCCCATTCGGACCAATCGAGTCCGTCGAACACTCTGGCGCGGAAGGACCAGACTTCACCCTTCGTCGTCGCCGAAGAGGGGAGCCTCATCTCATCATACGCGAAATATGGGTCGCTGACACCGAACAGAAACCATTCGATTTCGAAATCGACCTCCGAGTCACCATCAACATCGTTGAACACCCAATTCGCCATCAGGTCCTCGTCGGTGCTCGGGCCAATCGGAGAGAGTGATGCGAAGGAGATTGTCGGAGCATTGTTTGAGGAGAGAATCGTGACCGTTTGACTGGTCACCATGATGCCGATGTCCGTGCCATCCGAAGGGGATACCGTGTAGTGCCACTCGTCACCTATCCTCGTCATCAGTTTAGAGACGGTGGTGGCATCGTCAAGCTCAACAATATGATTGCCGTCGAGGAACCAACGAATCACCGAGCCGTTCTCGCCATCTCCATCCAAGTCGTTGTAGCTGTAATCGACATTCAGGTTTTCATTCTGTACGGGGGCACTCGGAATTATTCCCGGATATGACGCGGTGGGAGCGCTGTTCTGGATGGTGACGGGGCCTGTACTCACAGAAGTCCCGAAGTCAACCCCGTCACAGGGAGTCACCTCAACGGTCCACGACTGACCTTTGACAAGGTAAGAGCCCCCGAAAGCCGTCAGGTCATCAAGCGCCGATATTGGATTTCCATCACGGCTCCAGCGAATCTCCGTGTCGCTCTCCGAATCACCATCGGAATCAGCATAGGTATAGGATACCGACAGCCCCGTCGCCTTTGAGGCATTGCTCGGTAAAATCGCCACATTGGAGGCTGTCGGAGGGTTATTGGTGACTTGTGCCTCCCCCACACTAGTGGTCATGGTCCCCCAATTATCGCCAGAATCCGCCGCCACATTCCCGTTGGCGAAATTCACTGCCAAGGCAAAGTTTGCCGTGCCCGAGCCCCCGTAAGGTGCGGTCCAAGTAACCGTCCATGAGCGGGAGTTGGTGTTTGAGTGGGTTGGAGAATTACCCACTATCTTGGCGTTTGTGCCAGGATTCGAGAAAATACCTATGTTGACCGTCAGCGAGAATCCGCCATTACTCCCCCAGGGAGTTCCGGTTCCACCGATCGTCAGCGAATATGCCTGCCCCGGAGCGTAGTCGCTTGGCAGTCCACTGAGTGACGGCGTGACGCCGCCTGCGGAGCCGTGGCAGGTTCCGCAACCACTGCTGCTGTTCGGCTTTCCTGACTGGTATCCGTCAATTGTCGGCGCGATGAGAAGTAGAATGAGTAGGGCTGTTATGGATAGCGCCTTGCTCACGCGTGTGACGCCGCCCATAGGGCGGCGATACAATGACTCTGTTTGAATCCCAATGGTTGACTTCAGGCGAGCAATTGGAACCGTTTCAGAACGGGTCTGTACTCCTTGACAGCGACAGTGGAGATGAATTTCATTCCCGGTTCAAATTCGTCGAGATTCTGATGTTTCAGCGATGAGGCGAGGATTGAGACAGCGATGTCGGTTCCTTCGATGACCCCTTCAATCGTCTTGCCGTCCTTGTACTCGGCATCGAGTCCGACCCCATCGTTCGGTGGATGTCATCGATCACAACCGTTACTGGCCACAAACCTGTCAAATCCTCGGCCACCATCTTCGAACGCTGAGTAGAGGTGCGGGCTGCCTTCACGCCCTCAACCAAACGAATAAACTCGCCTTCTCGGGCATCAATCATGACGCTTGTCATGGGGGGTGCCATAACCACAGACTCTGCTTCGTCGGCACTCTCATCGGAGGGCTCCCCGGATGATTCCACGGCCACCTCTTCGGCCCCTTCCTCATCCCCTTTTGAAACTCGATGCGTCGCCGCCAAGCCGACCGCTGCCGCCCCAGCCAATCCGGCCGCTGCCGCCACACCAACCGCAACCTTGTCAGCTCTAGGAATGCCGCTCCGAACCTTCGTTTCGAGAGAACCCATCTTTGCTGCGAAAGTGGCGCGAACTCTCTCTTGAATCGGTGCTGGTAACTTTTCGATTCGTTTCTCCATCTCTTCCTCGGCCAATGCCCTCAGTTTGTCGACCTCGCCGTCGAAGTCGGGAATGGGGCCGATTTGTGCCTCCACGGCCTGAACGAGGGCTTCGACATCGACCTCTGCCTCAGCGATGCTCTCGACCTCACCAACCGTGAGGGAGGTTTCGGCGACCAACTCGTATCCGTTGTTGGCGAAGAGCCGTACGGAGTAGTCACCATCGGGCACCCCCTCACTGAATGTGACAACACCCCTCCTGCTTGGACTACCCACCTCTCTAGAACCACTGACATACAGCCAATCAAGAAAGCTCTCAGCATTGGAAGGTGCACCCTCCTCAAAGATGCCTATCCAATCAGTCGGATTGCCAGGTCCATCCTTGAATCTGACCTTGATCGATTCGCCAGCAGAGTGTGAGCGCTTCTCGATGAAAAGCGTCTGTTCGGCTGCAGCTTCTTGGTCGACCTCATCCTCGGGTTGCCCCACCACACCGGTATCACTCGTGAAGAGTGCCCAGTTGGGGATGACATTCTTGTTGCCGCCCGGCGGAGTCCAAAGCAGCCTTGCCATCGCTCCGCCGCCCCCCTCAAAGAACTCCATCTTGATAGGATAATACCCCTCAGCTTGGAGATTGACATTGGCTGAGTTCTCCTTTGGAGGATGCGGGTTCCAATCATCGATGAGAAGTTCATCCCCGACCCAGAGCCTAACACCGTCATCTGTGACCGTGTGGATCGAGTAGGTTCCTGAGTGTTCGGGTTTCATGAAGCCTGTCCAACGGATGCTGAAGTAGTCTTGATTCATCCCCTTGTGTGGCGCACCACCACCCCAGTCAAAGTCGATGGTGGAGTCCGTTCGCTCGATTACAGCACCCAAACTGATGCCAGACTGTTCCTGAAACTGCTTCAGCGCCTCTTCGGTGGCAGGACCAAAGTTACCATCCGCACCTGCGTGAAAACTCAGTCCAGCGTCTAACAGTGCCTGCTGCATCGTGCGGGCAGCCTCACCTTTGACCCCGATTGAGAGGCCGAGCATCGAGCGTTCGAGACCAAGTGCAACCAAGGTCGCCTCGTCTATCATCCCCTGTACTCCACTGAGCTCCTTGTTGTTGTACAACTGAGCGTGGAGCCCGTTGATGGAGGCTGTGACAGCCGATTTTGATTCCTGCGGCATTGTCAGCGCATCCCATGTTTGAGTTCCAACTACTCCGTCAACAACCAAACCGTTCTCGGTTTGAAATCGTCTCACTGCTGCGTCGGTCTTGTTGCCGAACCTGCCGTCAACCCCCAGAGAGGCCCCCTTACCGTTGAGGAATTCCTGCAATTGGCGAACTTTGTCACCTTTCGACCCCTTCTCGAGATGGTCATCGTGGTGTTTGTTGACTTGTGACCATGAGGCTTCAGTCGCCTGAAATTCTGTGAACCGCTCCCTGAACTGAGGCGGAATCGATGCCAACTTTAACTTCTTCAAACCATTGAAACCGAGAGCCAAACTACCGAGGAGTGGCGCAACCCCAAGGAAGGTAAGGAGGAGCGCCAACAATACCCACCACCCGGACTCGTTGAAGGTCGCCCACCAGAACCAAGGCACCTGCCAGGCGAAGATGGCCATGGCCAGCCAACCGCAGGATGCGAGGGCTCCTAAAAAACCCCCCCACATCTGGCCGATGGCGTCCTCTCGCTTGCCCATCGCTCTGCGATGTGAGCAAGGGGTCAATACCCTTCTCCCGTCTAATTCAAGGCTGATACCGCCCCGCGCGAGCCATGAACCCGGTCGAGAGCGTCGCCATCATTGGCGCTGGGAACATGGGCAGTGGGATTGCCCAGAAGAGCGCACAGGAGGAATTTGAGGTTCAAATGGTGGACCGAGAAGCCCGTTTCGTTGAGAGAGGCCAGCAGATCATCTCGGAATTTCTAGCCGAGGCGGTCGAGCGACGCATCTTCAGGCCGGAGCAGGTCGAGGCAATACAGAGCAGAATCACAGGCGTGGTCGGAACGGAGAATGTGTCGGCTGACACCGACTTGGTGATTGAGGCAGTCTTCGAGGATTTCGACATAAAAACTCAGGTTTTCGCAACCCTCGACGAGGTCTGTGGTGAAGAGACGATTCTCGCCTCAAACACCTCTTCCCTCTCGGTGAACGAACTCGCTGCGGCTACCGGGCGTCCCGACCGATTCGTCGGACTGCACTTCTTCTTCCACCCCGCCAAGAACCGCCTTGTCGAGGTCATCCCGGCCAACACCACTTCAGCCGAAACGCTGGCGCGAACCGTACAGTACTGCAAGACTCTCGGAAAGGTGGTCATCGTCTGCAAGGACAGGCCCGGATTCGTGGTCAACCGCTTCTTCGTCCCCTGGCTCAATGAGGCGTGCCTCCTACTAGACGAGGGAGTTGGGACCACCGCACAAATTGATGCTGCCGCCTGCAAGGCGTTCCGCATCGGAATGGGGCCGTTTGCCTTGATGAACCTGACTGGGCCGCCGATTGCACTGCACGCCAACGACTACCTCGCAGAGCAGTTGGACTGCCCTCGGTACACTGGCGCG
>CAUZUN010000021.1:0-8725 GCA_963583115.1 Candidatus Thalassarchaeaceae archaeon | reverse complement strand
ACCGCCGATTGGGTTACCTGATTGGTCAGTCCCACTGACGAACAGACTTGTGCGAGGTGCAGGGTCTCCATCTGGAATGGTAATTCCCTGTTGCCGGTCATCTATGCAATCGTTTGTCGGTGGGCAAGCGTTAGTTGAGATGAAGTAAGTGGTGTTCCCATTCACATCGGTGCTATCAGGTAGCAATGCTACAGTTTGATATTCTGTGGGTTCCGGAATACGGTTGTCATTGTCATCGTGTTGTGCCTCAACCCAATAGTTGAGGGTCAGGCTGTCAGGTGTTGTCGGAATGTCACGAACTATCACTCTGAATTTTTGATTCGCTCTTGGAGGAATCCAAGTGTCATCCTGTAGGTCTCGCCAATTTTGAATTTCGTCGACACTGATGTTGATTAGATATGGCGAATAAGAATCGATGAACAATGTCATCTGGATTGCACAAACTGAATCCGGATTGAGTGCCAATGGCGGACAGATGGAGTCGCCGCCGGTGTATTCAGCGAAGCGGAGTCGGTAGGTGTCATTGCCTGCTGCAAGTTCATCTATTCCCGGTTGCCAGGAGAAGTTTCCTCCAACTGGTCCAGGAATCCTGTCGATTTCATTCCAGTCAGAGATATTCGATGCGTTCTGCTGTTCGAATACAAGAGAGTACGAAGCGGGGTCGGGTGCGACATCAATGTCTTCCAAACGGACTGTACCCTCAAGAGTAATCACTTGATTACTGTCCATGTGAGTTAGGTCTGTCTGCTCCTCTCCTGCTTGATTGTAAACCTTCAAGTCGGTAATTCCGCCATCATTCTCAATCGCATTTCCAACCGTTGGGTTGAGCAACACTGCGGAGGGTAATCCCTGCGAGCCAGAGTCTGTAATCAAGGTTGCAAAGACCCTCGCCGAAGCGGAATCTTGCCACGCAGAGTTTACTCGGAATCTCCATGTCACTTCCGTTCCACCTTCTCCATTGACGGATGAACTCGATTGAGCGGCCATCAAGGAGACTAAACCGTCCCCGCCGGGAACCGGCCAGAACGAATCGTTGGCACTCGTCCAGCGAATCTCATCGACACCACTCTCCGACTCAAATTGAAGGCTCGTGCCAGCGATTGTAGCCCCTGTGGAAGGGTCCACTGAATGGGTTGAAACAATCTCGTAAACCTCTCCGGTCGGGTAGAGTCCTGTCCAATCGCCTGTCGTGTTCATTGAGGAATGGTAGCCGCTTTCGGTCGTCACACTCAAGGTATCCAAAGTTAGTGCGCCTCCGGTTTCTGAAGTCACCTTCATCGGTACTGCGACCTGACCTCCCAAGGGTGTTCCCAAGGCTACTCCCTGGTTGAGTTCTCTCGCGAAATCGTTGCCGTCAGAAATGGTGGTAGTCCATGTGTACATGATATCGAGGTCCCTCATCAGCAGGTTAGTTCCCGCCTGAGCGGTTGGATTCTCAAATTTGAATCGGAACATAACCCACTCATTGCCATATTCATCGGCGAAAGTTGCGGGTACATTCGGGTCTACGAGAAGTGATTGAATCTCATCTGCCATTCTGCTGAGAGTATTACTAACCTCAGGAGTCATTCGAGTCATATCTTCAGTATAACCAAGAGAAACTGAAGAGGGCCCTGCGAGAAGGGAAATCGAAGCGTTCCCAACGGTGCTCGCCTCAAATGCGACCTCTGCATGGTTAATCACCGCATCCTTTGGAATCAGGAAGGTTGCCCCTTCACCAACTCCGTTGATATTCAAGGAAACCTGCATTGAGGAGCCGCCATAGTTGATGCCATCTATCTGCTGAGTACGGAACACCTGTTGCCTACCGAAGCCGCCAAATGCCGGATCAGTGAAGCCCCACTCTATGTCGCCGTCACCGGCCACATCGAGACTGATATTGGAAAGAGAATGGCCGAATCTGACATCGACCCAAATTCCGTAGACCGTGCATGCACCTGAATACTGGACACCTACACCAATTCCAGGAGATGGGCCAGTCAAGGTTGCCCACTGGTTGTTCACCGGTGAGAGAGAGCCGCTGCTATCGCCTGAACCGCCCGCCATCAAAGTGCGAGTTGCGGGGCCACATGAGTCGTCAATCATCGGTTTGATAGCGACTACCGGCATACTGAATCTGTTCGTTTCAAGAACTGGAGTCCACGAATAATCATCCATCAACGGTTGATACAGCAGCATCCCACCTTGCTGGTCGGATGTCCAAGAACCATCGTTGAAGGTGCCTCCCATCGATATGAGACCGTCAGAGGAGTTGAGGCCTGTTCCGATTCTCGTACCCACCGAGAAGGCGTGTACGACTGGACTGCTCAACCTTGAGAGGCCGCTGTTGTAGTTGAATTGCAAGTCGATTAGGCCGTATGTCGAAGAGTCGATGCCCCACAATTCGATTACCTCGCCAGTGAGCCCCGACATTGTATTCCCTAAATTGTCGACGACGACTTGGCCATTCGATGCATCGAGAATATCAACTGTGAAAGAGGTAGTATCGGCTTGAGCCACCTCGATATCCAAAACTCCGAACCCATCTGGGAATCCGGGATTCGGCGGCTTTACCGGAGTGAATGATTTCATCACCACATTACCGGATTGAGGTAGTGGGTCTCCAACCCGTAGCGC
Organism: Candidatus Thalassarchaeaceae archaeon; assembly: GCA_963583115.1. Lineage (GTDB taxonomy): Archaea > Thermoplasmatota > Poseidoniia > Poseidoniales > Thalassarchaeaceae > MGIIb-Q1. The sequence continues at coordinate 6,109 of CAUZUN010000021.1, read as the reverse complement.
GTCGATGTACCAACCTGGCATCGAGCCATTTGATGGTGGAGCAGTTTGAGGATTTCGCTCAAGGACGAAAAGCAGTTCGAGATACTTCCCCTCATGCGCGGAAATGTCCATCCCGAGAGATGCCCAACCACCTAGGTTGTTTGAATGGGTACTTTGAGCACCGAGAACCCAAGCATTGTCCGGGACAGAGTATGAGCCCTTGCCGTTGCAGGAGGACTGAGCCTTGTTGACATTTGAGCCTTGACCGTTCCACTTCTGGAACATACCATTGCTGCCGGGTGTGAACCCTGTCACTGCGTTGATGTCGAATGGCAGATATTCCCAAGGAGTCCACGCATTCATGTCAGACGAATTACGAACCGCGACATAAGCACAATCCTCGTAGTAGTAGTTGTTAGCGCCTGATGCGTCTCGGTAGTAGAGGCTGTGATATGAAGCGAAGGTGACAGTTCCCTTACCGGGATAAACCCAAATCGGCTCAGTCTCCATCGTGTACTCGTAAGTGCTGACCGCTGGGTCATCATCGGTGTAATCCATATCTAAGAAATTGGTTCCCCAGCAGTAGTCACCGCTGTAACATCCACTGGCAATAACCGGAGCAGGGCCTTGAGTCATTCGCTCCCAATTGTTGTTGTTCATTCCAATTGGCGGTCCGGGGACCATACCCTGCGCGCCAATTTCGAAATCTGCATTGAACCCCTTGCTCGTCAGTGCGAGGCTCGGGGAAGTTGAAGTGAAGGAGCAGTCAATAGGATTTTGATTGTGACAATTTGAGTCAGAATAGGTCGTCAGTCCACTGTTGTAACGAGCATCCCAAATCCCACCAGCACCCTGCGGCATCACCGATTGGTCGTAGGTTGTGTAGTCGTCGTGGACCGCCATCGTGGTCGAAATATTCACCTGAGCAGAGGTAATTGTCTCGCCTTCTGGCAATGAAATTGCTCCGCTCATCGAGTTCTCGTAATTCGATGGATCACGAAGGTCAACATCGACGCTAGTCGACGAATCTGCGAAGGTCGAAACATTCGCTGCAGCAGCTGTGGTTGAGAACAACATCAAGCCTATCATCAGGTAGCAAAGTGCGCTCTTTTTTCGGTCATTCATGGTCATCACTCAATGAACCGCTATGCGGTTCAGCAGTTCGACCCAAGAATCGCATTTAATTCCGATGGGGCGATGTATGTGTAAGACTCAGCCATCAATCGACACAATTCGACTCATTTCAGTGCATTCTACGACCAGTTTATCCAGTCCGCCAAGGGCCGCTTCATTGGCCTCCAGCCTACCTAAGTTAGCCACCGTAGTTGGCCGTTTAGGGCCCAACGCGTCGCACATTTCTGGCCCCTCGCTGATGGTGAATGTTCCGAGTTGCCGAGCCTCATCGATGATCTCTTGTTTGTCGAGTCCGAGCAGGGGTCGGAGAATCGGGCGGTCAGAGGCGCGCTCAACCGCCCCGAGGTTGCCCAAAGTTTGACTCGAAACTTGTCCGAGATTTTCGCCAGTCAGCAAGTGTGTGGCACCGACTTCGTCAGCGAGTTTGCAGGCGAGGCCGTTGAAAAGTCGCTTCATGTGAACGAAATAATCGCGGTGAGAATCGGGTTCTGTGAATTTTGTGAGCGCCTCGCCGACGGGTACGACTCGCAACTCAGCATCGATATTGCAGCCCGCCTCACCGAGTGGCCCACCCTCTCCCCTCAACTGCTTCAAGGAATTCACGGTCTTCTCCTCTGCCTCGGGCCCGGTGATGGGTTCCTGACTACAATGCAAACAGATGACTGTCCAACCATCCGAAACCATGCGTGCGACCGCTACGGGAGAATCGATGCCACCCGAAACCAAAGCGACGGCGAGTCGCCCGTTCCGAACACCATTCACCTCGGACATATTGTAGCCGAGCGGGGCTTTGTCCATGAGCACTTCTCTTGGAACCGTCGACTGTAATGGCATGTTCAAACGAGGGTTGATGAGGGACCGGTGGCCGGAGCAAGAGCGAGGAAGAGATGATGGAGCCCTATTCCACCGAACCCGTAGAATTGTTGAATGAAGTGTTTCCGGGCGACACCAACTCAAAAGATACCTTGTTTGGGGGCCGTTTGATGTCAATTATGGATACCGCCGCCGGAATGGCTGCGAGCAAGTTTGCTCACAGCGTATTTCTCACCGTCTCGGTCGATGCCCTCAAGTTCCGCCGACCTGCCTACCAAGGCGACATCATCCGCACCACTTCCAAAGTGGTATGGACCTCGCCGCGAACTGCTGGCGTTCATGTGATTTCTTGCCGTCTTTCCCGCTCGGAATGGGAAGGTGAGGAAATTTGCTCAGGCTTCTTTTTCATGGTCGCAGTCGACAAAAACATGAGACCAACCGGCATACCCCAATTCACACCAGAGAGCGACGAAGAAAAGGAATTGTGGGCGAAAGCAAACAAGGCTCGCAACGCTATGAGAAATTGAAACTGGATCTCGCTTGAATGAGTGACCCTCCCCTCGCACGAATTCGCGAACCCAAACTCGCTTGAATTCCCAAACCCAAAGCCGCCCGACCCCACTAACCGATTTCACCGATTAACTAGTGCGCGACAGCGCCGAGAAGTTCAATGGTGAGAGTCCGCCCCAGCCGGCCCATGGCAGTTCTCAATGTCGCCTTCGTGGGCAGCCAAGAGACCGCCCGTTCGCTCGCCAAGTTGAATGACACGCGCGACCTTGAGTCCTATGTTCACAAGGTCATCGATGGCGACGAAACAAAGGTACTCTCTCTGCTTCGACCGCTTCGCCATCCCGAGCGATTACCGCCACTCCTCGCGGTCCTCAATGTGGCTCGCTGCGGCGTCGTTGAAATCACAAAAATCGACGCAGCACTCGGAGAAGTCTTGGTTGCATTCGGCTCTGCGGGTATCGAACAGGGCCACCTCATTATCGCCCCCGAGGAGGGAGGCTGGGTCAACCCGGAGCAGGTTCGGGTCATCCAGGAACAGGCCGGATTGGGAGGTTGGATTCTCCACGAACAGCCACCGAGCGAACACCAGTTGAGAGATTCTCTGTACGAACTTCTTGAGACGCTTCCAAGCGCAGTTGATGAGCCTCTAGTGATTCCAGTCGACCAACATTTCAATGTCAAAGGCGTTGGAATGGTTGCAATCGGATATGTCCAATCCGGTCGGGTCGATAAGCACCAAGATTTGCTGACAATGCCCTCTTCCGACAGCGGAGTTGTGCGTTCGCTTCAGGTGATGGATGATGATGTTGACACCGCGGTCGCCGGAGACCGGGTAGGGGTCGCTTTTCGAAACTTGAGAGAGGGGGCGCTCGGTAAGGGCACACTTCTGGTTCACCCTGACAAAGATGGCACAAGTTTTGACGACACTCTCACCCGCCACGATGGCAGCAAAATCACTCTTCAAATCGCCCCTTTCCAAAACCGTTCACTGGAGGTGGGGGATGTTTTGCACGGTTCAGTCGACCTACAGTTTGTTGTCGGGAGAATTGAATCGATTTCTGGAGATTCCATCGAAATCCGCTGGGACACACCGCTGTTCATCCGAAACAGTGGCGCAGCCACTCTGATTCTTGTGCAACTGGATTCATCGATGCGGATACTGGGAACTGCAATCGATTGCGAACCGCTCTGAGTGAAAACCACCTCTTTGCGTGGGCCTATCAAAAGTCCTCACAATTGGGAATATAGGAAAGGTCGGAAGAACGGCTCGCGCGCCCGTAAGGATTGGGCAACTTATGTAAGCAGACCGCTCGCCTTGCGAGTCGGGATGTACGCTTAGGTGAAGCCTAAACGAAGGACAGGGTAGTTGGGGGGCGATGATTGGAATCTGAAATCTTCCCTTCTCTGAGAGTTGCCGGGATCGACGGTCAAGTCGATGCTGTTCTCAGCGAAAAATCGCTTTTGCTTGAGCGGGCAGACGGCAAAGGTATGCGAATCGAACTGGAGTCGATTGTTCGTATTCGCCACCACCATGTCGCTATCACTCCGCCACTACTCACTCTGTTCGGGGTATTAGCGATGGTTGCGAGTTTCCGCGTACTCGATGGCAGACCTCAAGTCTACGCATTTATTCTAGGTTCTGCAGCCATTCTATTTTGGGCACTCGGCCGCCGACCCGCTCTAACCGTAGACACCCGTCAAGGTGACAGGCACATCATCTATGGTCGAGACCACAGATTGCAGCGGATTTACATCATGATTGACCGAATGTCAGAAGGCGCATCTCTTGATGAGGCGCGGCTTGGACTCGATGAGTTACAGCAGTTGGAACTCCAATCGATTGGCAATTTGGATGATATACAGCATGAACTCTCTTCCATAGAGGCTGCCGAAGCGCAGTTAGTCGGAGGTGGAGCGAGTGGAAATTCTTTGGAACAAGCGCTGGCAAGTATCCGAGGGCGAAGAGAGAGAGCCTTTGGAACTGATGAGCCAATATTCAATGCTGAATTGTTTGATGACGAAAACACTCCCGCTGTGATTCCAGATGCTCGGGCTTTAGTCACTCAAAGTGACAGCGCCCCGACATCACAAACCACGATTGGTGGCTCACACGAAGATATCCAAACCGCTACCGCACAATACGCTCCCGCGAACACACACACGCAGGAACCCGTTCCACAAGAGGGTGGATTACCTCAGGAGACGATGTTTGGGCGAGCGACTCGCGCGCTGCAAGAGCAGCGGGAAGGTCCGACCACTCCAAACCCAACTTACGACGCCCCCTTCCAAGCGCCAGCGGAATCTACTGACATGTCTGCAGATAGTGCCTACGAGCGCTGTTGGGGCAGAACCAACCCGAATTGGTACGAGGAGAGAGATGCGGATTCTGCTCCACTCTCCAGAGCGGCGAGTGCTGCGAAGGCTGCGAGTGAAGCGAATTTCGATACTGGCGGAATGTTTGGAATCTTCGACCAACTCGATGATGATGGGGATTCTGTCAGTCAAGAATATCCTGCATCGGCCGCTATCCCGGAGCCCACTTCACAGCCGAATTACAATCCTCCAACCCCATACGGGGCGGGCCAAGGAGATTCCCCGACCACATTGCCGGTTCGACGGGCTCAAACTCCTGCATGGGACCAAGGCTCCCCAACTCAGCCCTCCTCCTACTCGATGCTCTCTGCTGCACTCGGTGATGGAAATGCACTACCCGAACCTACGAGTGAAGCTCTACGACCAGGCATTCCGGTATCGCCTAATCCTGCCTCTGCAGCACCAAGAATTAGTGGCGGGTTAGTAGCATCCGCGAGGGTTGCTGAACCTGCTATTCCCGAGGCGCAGAATCTTGCCAGCCATCCCAAGTTCGCCCGCAAGGGTGAGCAGGAAATACTCAATGAATATCCTGCATTGAGCAGAATGCACAAACAGAGTGTCAACGACACTCGTCTTAGACTCAACAGAAGCCACCTTGGCCGCCGAAGAGGCGCTATGGAAACTCTTGGTCAGTGGGTGCGCCCCGGCCTCAAACGGTTGGAAAAGAAGGGGCGTGAGTTTTCTAAACTGATCGTCGGTGAGGATAGTTACAGCGAAACCTACGGCGATGAGGATGGGACAGAAGGTGACCAATTCGAGGAGGCTGAGTTGAGAACCGACCAACTGCTCCGATTGCGAGCAGACCAAGATGCACAATCAGATGTCGCTGAAAGGCTTCGACTACTGACCAGGAATGGAGGTGGAGAGATTGCCGATGACCTCGCTTCAAGAACACTCAGAGGCATTTCTGACTCTGCTCCCACCCCTGCATTGGTATTGGATTCAAGCGAGTCAAAGAATTTGGAAGGTCCCGCTTCATTGGACAAGATGCTCTGCACTTCTGACCCGGCTCCCGGGTTTGGTGGCATGCGTAGGCTCGGATAACCTCAGACACCTGCGATGCGTCGGTAGGCATCTCGCCGAGCAGCATAATCCGCTTTGTCAAGGGCGACAAGTCCCTCTGTTCCAAATTCACCAAGAGTGAATGAGGCTGTTACTACTGCATTGATTATCGCCTCACGAATCTGTTCGACACTTGGTCGGTCACTTCCCAAGGCAGCGAGGTAGGAGAGGAGTGCACCGGCGAAGGAATCGCCACAGCCGGTTGGGTCGACTGCATCAGCAGTAGGCATGGCGGGTA
>CAUZUN010000020.1:0-8734 GCA_963583115.1 Candidatus Thalassarchaeaceae archaeon | reverse complement strand
GCTGATTTCCGGCTTCAATTCGTTGTATGGATCGTTATCGCCGTTGTCGCGGCGGGGTCCACGGCTCGAGTATCCGGCCACGATGTCATCGCCTCTTGATACAGTATTGAGGTCGTCTGTAGCGCCGACGGTCACTGAAAGGCTCGACGAGCCCATTCCCGATAGGCCGTCGTTGTTCGGACCATCGTTTCCTGCCGCCACGCTCGGGGTAACTCCTGCCTCTACCGCCTCGTTGAGGATTCTGCTGTGCATGTCCTCGCCGTCAGAACCACCACCCTCGTGACTGGTGATTCCCCAAGAGAGAGAAATAATGTCAATTCCTGCGTTTTCCGCGTCGGCTCCAGTCCATTCCTTGTCGGCGTTGTCGATTATCCATTGAACTCCATTCATCGCCGACTCGTAGAATTCTTGCTCAAGAAGATAGTTCTCAAATGGACCTGCTCCGACATCCGTACCGATTCGCACATCGATGAGAGCGGCGTCTGGCGCTGAGCCGTAATATGCTGATTGAGAACCATCCGCCTCCAAACCGGTGGCCGATGCCATTCCCATGCAAGCGGTTCCGTGCTGGTTGCCGTCGTCCGGGTCGAAAGAACCGTCAGCCTGGCGTCCGCCTGCGAGGATGCAAGCGGGGTCGGAGTGCACGAAGCAAACTGCGTCGTAGCCGGCGACGAACTTCCCAACAAGACCGGGATGTTCGTTGTCTACTCCGGTGTCGGTTAACGCGATGTTGACACCTTTCCCGCTGACTCCCAAATCCCACGCTCCGACTGGATATTCGGTTGAATTGATCGCCTTCACAGCGGGTGTCTGAATATCGCCGTAGAAAGTCAAGAAGCCGTACCGCTCGACCATGACGACCCCGCCGAGTTCCGCTAACAACCAAACATCTGCCGCATCGACCGTGCCGAGTAACAGCGCGTCAACCGAATGGATGACCATGTTCACTGTGTGACCGAGCGCCTCGACTGCCGCCTCATCAGCGGGAGTCGGCGTGTGGTCGTAGGAAAGGCCGACATTGACCGGGCCGGTCGCAGTTTCCAGCGAATCGTGAATCTGGTTTCGGTTGGAGTCGAGCGCAGTGTAGTCCCACCAATTCTCTTCACCAAAATTAGGCATTGGCGTTTGAACTGGTGGATTCAGAGAGTCTTGAGGGCGCAGAATTTGGGCAGGGTGGCCTTCGGGAAAGGTGGTTTGAGTGGGTGGACCCAAACTACCCACGAGAGGGAGAACCATCACCAAAGTGAGTAGCAAGGCTACCGTTCGCGTTCGGCTCACACGGGCGCGTGCGCGGGCGTTGCATGAAAACCCGACGCTTCTGCAATCTGTTGAAGCGGAGGTGGTAAGGGATTCATTCAAATGCAAATCATGGGTGTCGAGAGGTTGAGGAATGAACAATGACTGACGCACAATCGTACTACGATGGACTGATTGCACAAGGACACACGCCGGAGGCTGCTGCTGGATATACGACGGAACACTTTCCGGGATTCGTAGCCGGACCGGCCGCACCCGCACCTGCTCCTGCACCTGCACCCGCACCCGCACCCGCGATGGGCGACCCAATGATGGGCGCTCCTGCACCGGCAGTAGCCGGACAACCTGTTGGCGGAGTTGCGAGTTCACTTTCGCAATCAATGGGAGTGGCCCCACAAGGCAAGGATTGGATGGTGACACTACTTCTCTCTATCTTCCTAGGAACTCTTGGAGTCGACCGATTTTACCTCGGACACATAGGACTAGGGATTGTCAAATTGCTAACATTTGGAGGCTGTGGAATTTGGTGGCTCATCGATTTAATCATGATTTTGACAGGCAGCATGACCGACTCAAATGGCAACGCTTTGGTCAAGTGATCAAATTAACAAGCTGAGCCAACGGCTCCAGAACATCCACGCGAGCACCGGAATTGTCAGCGTTAGCCACCCCAAATACAGAAGTCGGGGAGTTGAAGGCATTAGACTGAATTGCCTTGACTTCAAGTCGCGAATCGCAGCATATAGCATCCAGATGAAAGCTCCATAGATTAGCGGTGAGCCGAGATTGTATTCGATTGCATCGGCGAAATCGGCGTGAGTAATCGAGATGAACGCCCTTGTCATACCACAAAATGGGCATTGGATTCCGGTCAGATGAAAGAATGGACAGAGGCTAGTACCCGCCATCTTCGCGGGTTGAAGAATCGCTGAGACGGATAGTGCCCCGCCGCTGATAGCCGCCATCAAGGCAGCCGGAGAGCGAACCATCTCGGATAGTGAACTACCAACTTCTGTTTCATCTGCCACAAAGATACCGAGCCAGTAGAACTCCTTGAATTGATTCCAATCAAGCCCCTTATCTTCGATTGGGGATTCATTCAAATGCAAATCATGTGTGTCGAGCGGCTGAGGAATGAACAATGACTGAGGCACAATCGTACTACGACGGGCTGATTGCACAAGGACACACACCGGAGGCTGCTACGGGATATACGACGGAACACTTTCCAGGATTCGTGCCCGGGACGACACCACCTGCTCTAGCACCAACACCTGCACCCGCTCCCGCACCTGCTCCCGCCCCCGCGCCTACACCGGCAATGGCTGCACCAGCAATGGCTGCACCAGCAATGGCTGCACCAGCAATGGCTGCACCGGCAATGGCTGCACCGGCAATGGCTGCACCAGCAATGGCTAACCCTGTAGCAACCCAACCGGTCGCTCTTGCGCAACCGAGCGGACCAACTGTAATCCAAGCAGGAGCGGGTGGTCAAACCAGCACACTCCTAGCCTATGTGCTCTGGTTCTTTCTAGGATGGTTGGGAGTTCATCACCTATACATCGGACGAGGAATTGGAATTTGGCTGCTTTCATTGATCACTTTCCAAGGTCTTGGATTATGGTGGTTCATCGATCTCTTTCTGATACCCAGTTCGGTATCCAAGCGAAACCAAACTGGTCAGCAAATCTATGTTCTTTAAGCAAGAACTCCGAAAAATGCCATGTACATTTCATGGCATCCGAACTGGACTGAGCGAAGCGAGGGAAGGTTGTATCTTCGAATGATTGATGTCGGCAAAGTGCCGCCACCGACAGAAGTCAATACCAAGCAAAGGTGGGGGCACTGGGATTCGAACCCAGATCAGCGGATTTCTTCTACTCACGCGGGTTGTAAACTAGCCCGCGATCTCGGGTTGCGACAGGTCGGCGCTCCAGTTGTTCATCATAAACATCTCAGCAAACCCACTCGTCGTCATTCCCGTGCAACTGGAGCCCGCGGTGCTACCAGGTTACACTATACCCCCAAAGGTGACCACTCGACTGACCGCCCATATTTCAAGCGAACGGATAGTCGGCCCTCTCTAAGTCAATAAAAATCCCAAGAGCGGGGCGTGGAATTCCCTTCACGAAATCGGAGGGAATGTTGCAGAAATCACTGCTTCTGCTGTCGCCGCGCTCGCTTTCGTCGGCGGAGTTTCTTCTTACGCCATTTCCAGCGTTGCTTCCCCAGCTTCTTCCATGCACGGGAGCCTCGCTTCATGGTGAACGAGCCGGCGACCGACCGCCCGTATATGAGCGCTCCGCACTTGCCGCCATCGGCTATGTGATGCGGAGAAGATGTCGGACTCTTGATGAAGGGCAGGCTCTCCGGCGGGTTAGGGCGATTAGTGTAGTCTGGATATCACCTCGGATTTCTAATCCGAGAACACGGGTTCGAATCCTGTATCGCCCGCCACCCTCTAACCGGCGGGGTACTCCTCGTGCCGCAGCACTCGGAGAATCGCTAATGAAGTCGCTACGCTGACTTCAATCGAATCGCTACGACAACTCATGCCCCGCCTCGAGAGTGGCGAACGAAGACTTTTCGCGTATCGATTGGAGATAGTATCTCTTGTGATCGAGATGAACCCTGTGTGTGGAGAGGTCACCTTTGGACGCATTCGATTCAAAACTGACTGGCACACTTCGGACAGCGACTCGGTTTCCTGACCGTTTTTCGCTTCCACTCAAAGCCACAATTACCGCAAGTCCACTCTTTCTGGTCGCTCTGACCTAACACCCGCTCGCGCAGCGCGCGCAAGGCAGGAGAGGTCGAGAGGGTAGGAGGGGGTGCTATTTCGTCAGCGAGTTTGCGGTGGCGAGGGGTGTGCTCGAGAAGTCCGGCAGCGTGGAGAAGTTCGTGAACGAGGGTGTGGCGGAAGAGGGCGTCGTCGTCGGCGAGCATCGGGTGGAGTCCGATAGTGATTGGACCCGGGGAACCGCGCAGTCGTCGGCGCTTGAACAACTCATTGTGGCTCATCTCGAATCGAGTATTGCCTAGCCGGTCGGAATCCACATCCAACCACTCCAATGACAACTCCCTTCCCAAATGGGGGAGAAACGGCGCTTCCTCGGCTGAAAGTTCAGCCTCCAAAACAGCGATGAGGTCGGTCGGAAGAACGGGGGGCTCCACGGCTGCCTGAGCGGCTGGTGAGGCTTAAAGAGCCGGGGCTGGTCGGCAGGTCGCCCAACGGGCCGGTAGATCAGCTGGAAGATCGCTACATTGGCATTGTAGAGGCCGCGAGTTCAAATCTCGCCCGGTCCACTTTTCATTGATGACCGCTTCGGGTGGACCACTCGCGATGATGAGTACTCCCCGCTGACTGCTGTTAACCAAAATGAAGACTGATGGGCGAACTGAGCGAGCCATTTCCACTACGAGGGTTGATTTTCCCCCCCTCTCCTCGCCGTCACATGCAGCCGGCACCGTATGGCGGAGGTCTGCCCGCACTGACCCCTGCCGGCATCAGCGCCCCCGTACCAGCCGGCTACACCTACATCATGCCTGAAGTGCAACCACTCACACCGCCACCGGGCGACCTGCAACTCATCCGTATGAGTTCTCCATGGAAGATATACGGCAGGATGTTGGGCACCGTCGTCGTCGCCTTCATCGTCTGCCAACTGGTCTTCATGATCCCTTTGGGAATCGTTGTGAATGACCCCTTCATAAGCATCTGTGGGGCGATTCTCGCAGCCCCATTCGTCTTCCTGCTGACCTTCCTTAGAAGACCTCGGCTCGTCCACCTGCAGCGGGCGGCCCCGTCTCAACTCGGCAGCGGGGTGCACAGGCTCCCCATGGGGGGCTCGCTGCAGACTCCGGTCCCGACTACCTTCGCCCACCACATCATTCGGGACGACTCGATACTCGACACGCCACCTTCGAAGACGATGTGGATATTCTTTGCTGGACTCATCCTGACCACCAGCGCGCTGACCGCGCTGATGTTCGCCGATGATACACTGGCGATTCTCGTCATTCTCATTTTCGTCATTATCGGAATACCCGCATGGCTCTTGGGTTTCAGTATCCCTGTGGTCGCTTGGTGGTCATGGTGCACCCGGAGGCTCAGCCTGCACACCCGGCAGAGGGAGGCGGAGTCGTGGATTGTCGGAGGCATGTTATCGACCATTCCGGCGTTGACCATCAACTCACTGATCTACCCACTAATGGCAGGTATATTCCTCTCGGAGGCGATGGTGAATCTGACCCTTCCCGTCGTCTCGGCACCGATTGGTGAAGAGTTGTGTAAGGGGCTTTTCGTGCTCGCCTTTGCCTCGACCATAGACACCCCGAAACGGGGCTTTCAAGTTGGCTTCACTGTCGGACTTGGCTTCGCTATGTTGGAGAATTTGATGTATGTCCTCGGCTCACTTTTCGGGGGCCCACTCGGCTTCACCTTCACGGCTCTCATTCGCGGTCTCGGCTCGATTCCCGGGCACGCCTTCTGGACCGGGCTCACCGGTACTGGACTGGGCTGGTATCTGATGGATAAGCGAGCGAGGGACAGGCAGCTAATCGTCACACCGGAACTGGTTGGTGAGGCCACTCAAAAACTTCCTGAGTGGAAGTTGGTGGACCCCAAGACAGGTGAATTTCTCAGCAACACCTCCACTGACGCTGAGGAGGTTCCCTCCTCGCCGGTCGCCACCCTGCTTGAGAACGACCTAGCTCAGCAGTTTGGCAATTGGCGACCGGCCGAAGCGAATTGGACTGTTCCGATGCCGAAGCATCCACTGGTCGGGCTCGGACTTGCAATGGCTGGGCACGCCATGTGGAACGGTTCTCTGACACTGATGGAGGTGGTTGCAATTGCGCTCAACTGGAGTGACTTGACGACGACATTGGCGATGTTGGGACTATCAGTAGTCTTGGTAGGGGGAATCATCATTCTCGGGCGTGCGATCATCTCCGGAGTCTTGGCTGCACCGACCAAGGCTGCATGAGGTCGGCGAAACCGGATATGGTCGGCAACGCGCGCGCTGTCGCGCTCGCATTAGGCAGGTTCTTGAACTAATTCCTTCGGGTCGCGGTTTGGTCGTGGACCGCTGAGGCATTTGCATGCAATGGGAAATTCTACTCGATGGCGTTTCAATCGCTGCCACAGATGTAGGTCGAATCGTCGGAGGGCTCGACACTACAAATCTTTGGATTAGCATCTCGCTGGTCGCGTTGCTAACCATTGTCTCACGCGTTCGGAACATTCTCGACGGGCCCGGCATAGCCACCGCAATAATTCTCGGAACTGTGGTTGGGGTTCTTGGCCACTGGACATGGCTACTCATTCTCCTCACCTTCCTTGGCGCAGGCTCTTGGGCGACCAAATGGCGCTGGGACGAAAAACAGGCGAAGGGTCTTGCTGAATCGGAGGATGGCCACCGCGAATGGCAGAATGTAGTCGCAAATGGCGGAGTTCCCGGGGTCGTTGCGATTTTCGCATTTGCAAGCGGGACTTGGGACGAGTTGCTGCCAGTTTACTGCGCTGCGATTGCAGTCGCTGCTGCTGACACTTTTGCGAGCGAATTCGGCTGTTTGGATGACCGTGTTCGAATGATTACCACCATGGAAAAATGCGACGCCGGATTGAACGGCGGCTGGAGTCCAAACGGGCAGGTTGCCGCCGCTGTCGGCGCACTCTTGATTGCGGTTCTTGGCTGGATTCTCGGATGGATTCTACAAGGCGGAACCGGCGGCGATGCGATGACATTCATCGGGATGGTGACTGCGGTTGGATGGATTGGCTGTCAAGTAGACAGCGTGCTTGGTGCAACCCTCGAAAACCGCGGGCTGATTGGGAAGGGCCAGGTCAATGCGATTTCAATCGGAATCGGGGCGCTGCTCGCTTGGCAGCTCCTCGACTACATTGGCTGGCTCGCTTGATTCAACACTAGATGGAACTTCACTTTCTAGGGGCTGGGTTTGGCGTTCTGTCTCGCTTTGACTGGCCTCTAACTGAGGTCGTCCACGACTTCCAATCATGAGGAAAGTGACTACGCCAACGAGTAGAATGACGACTGCGAAGATGGCCATAGGGATTAGTGGAAGACTAAAACCGCCATCTGACTGTGTGGTTTGGGTTGGCGCAACTTCAGGTTCGCCGATGGTGAACTCACCGGTAATCGAGTTGTGGGCACTATCGACAATCATCCATTCAACTCTATGAACTCCAGGTTTTGCTAGTTCAAGTTCATGCACCGCCTCGCGGTAACTCCCATTACTTGTCCACTCCAAGTCATCAACATAGAAGAAATGACGGCACTGATCTTCGATCTGTTGAAATTCCGCTATAGATGAAGGTGTGAGGGTTGGCATTCTAGCAGGAGTAGTCCAATCGTAGACGACACTCTGCTCATCTAAAGTGATGATGAGACGAAAATCACTCGGAACGAATCCCACTGCTGGGTAGGTATTGTTATCCCAGCCAAACGCAGTATTCACCAAGAGTTCAATCTGTGCAGGGTCAGGGCTGTTGGAAAGGGTAGGATAATGCGCCTTGCAAAGAGGCTCATCCGCTGTCGCGATTGAAGGCTCCATCGGCAGAATCGGCAATTCGTATGTGAGGCGTTCTTGCCGCGACTCTGACCACAAGTCGATGATGATACTCGAACTTGAGGTGACATATCCCTCAACATCGACTCCAGACAGTTCCAGTGTCGTCCAATCATCACCAACTGTTGTTTCCCAAATCAATCGAGTGTCGGGGACGGTGTAGAGTGAGCCGAGATGAAGAAATCCATTTACCGCATATATCTGAATTTCAGCAACCTCAAGAGAGTGAACCTCAAAGGTTGAATTCACCATCATATTGCCACCATGTTGGTCGCTGACTGTCGCTTGAATCAGATGAGTTCCAGCCTCAAAAACTCGAAATTGTGCGATAGTATTTGGCATCGGGGAGAGTGGTTGCCCATCTAGTTCCCAGTGAAGGGTCAGTGTAGAAGAGTCGCTCGCGGTGTCGGTTACCATCACTTGGAAGATTGCCTCGTCGCCCGCGTCCATCTCTTGGGTCGTCACAGCCCAGTCAATCGTGGGAGCGATGTTTGAAACCTCTATAGAGTGTGATAGGTTGACCTGTTTACCCCATTCATTCCGAATCGAGATATTGAGTAGGTAACTCCCCGGAGATGTCCAAACATGGCTGCCGTTTGGCTCGTTGTTCCACTCTCGCACTGAACCATCCGCCCAGTCGAAACGGAAACTGACATTCTCAAGGTTGGGTGTTCCCGAGGCCATGAAGACTCTGAACAAAGTAGCAGAATCCATTTCCACAACATCGGGCGCGACGAGGCTCCCGTTTGGCATCGGAGCGGCGACGATAATTTCCAAATCGATTTGGTCGGTTAGCCCTTGTTCGTCGCGGGCGGTCATCGTGAGGTTGTAGGAGCCGGGGTCATCGAAGGCTCGATTGTAGGTTTTTTGGGTTGAAAAATCGAGT
>CAUZUN010000019.1:0-9040 GCA_963583115.1 Candidatus Thalassarchaeaceae archaeon | reverse complement strand
AGCTTGGCGCAACAATGGCTGAACTCCCAATCGCCGCCCCCACCAACCGATGATGGGTCCGGTCAGAACATCCTGCCTTCCGGCGAAGACGAACGGTTTGTCGATTGTGAGCACGATGGGTAGTGGGTCGATTAATCCGGCTGTATGCCAAGCGACCGCCAAAACTCCGGGGCCATCGTTTGGGTCATCACTGTGGTAATGGAGAGTAGTTGATTTCAAAACATGGTATCTCCCATACAGTAACATCGCACGGATGAGTGGCCAAAATCCAGGAGTCGCCAGCGATTTTTCGGAAAAATCAGGTTTGTGCAATTTCAAAATCCGCTCAAGATTGACATTTCCAGACCGTTTGCTGAGGGAGGGCAACTCCTCACCGCGGTGGTCTACTTCGTCTCCCATCGCACCTTCCGAAAGCCAACCTCGGCATGAATCCGATGGCTGTGCTCAATCGGGGAGGAGGAGGAGTAAGGCAAATCGATGGTCGGCGGGGCCCATCGATGGCCGTCGATGGTGACCTTTCAATCAGATAGTTCTGCAGCAAGTGCTGCCAAAGCGGAGAAGTCTGGCTCAACGGTTCCCGGAGGCGGGGTCTTTGGAAACATCGCAAGGATGCTATTTCCGCCATCGCCTTCCTTTCGAGGAATTATGTGGATGTGAACATGAGGGATTTCCTGTCCTGCCGCTGGGCCGTCGTGAACCACAACCGTGCAGTCCTCCACCCCAAAATGAGAACATAGTCGCTCGGTCACTTCTGCCACCCCTTCCACAAGTGCCGCCCGCGATTGGGAAGATAGGTTTCTCAGGTGTTGGGCCTGTTCAACGGGTACCACTAGAGTGTGCCCCTCGGCGCGCGGGTTGATATCGAGAAAAGCAACCCAACCTTCGCCCTTTGCGACGAATGAAGCAGGAATTTCTTCATCGATAATTTTACTGAAAATACTCGACTCCATCAGTTCACCTCAAGGACAGGCCTTTCCATCCACGCCCCAGGATAACTCAACCATCCTGTGTGCGTTCCCACCAAACCCGAGCCGGTGGCTGCCGCCGACCAAGTCGTCCTTACCGTCGCCGTCGTAATCACCAACATCCATTGTCAGCATGTAGCGCATTCCATCAGGAATATCTTGACGGGTGAAATTCTGATTTCCATCATTGATGAGGAGTACCATGTCGAGGTGTTCGCTGTTCGGCATCACCATGTCGAGTTGGAATGTGCCCACCACGATATCGAGGTCACCGTCCGAATCGTAGTCGAACGGAGCATTAGCGTACGCCCCCCAAATTCTTGTCAATTCATGTTCAGTGAAGCCGCCCGCTCCATCATTCTCAAGCCAAGCCGCACCATGCATTTCGTGTGGGTCGTAGCCTTCTGGAGTGTCCATGTCGAGGGTGTCACCATTGGTGTAGAGAATATCGAAATCGCCATCTTGGTCGATGTCGGAAATTGCTATTCCAGACATTCCATACCATGTGTTCTCGGAGGAAACCAAAACTTGTTTTATGAAATTTCCAGCACCATCATTACGGAAAATCAAAATCTCTTCGGAGAGTTGTGAAAGTGAGACTGCGATGTCCATATCACCGTCGCCATCAGCATCGAACGGGAAGGCGTGAATCGCTCCAGGCCTGTAGTCGAGTTGATGGGATTCCCAACTTCCGTTGTCGAGTTGCTCAAGCCAAACCACGCTGCCCACCTCATTCCCAAAGATGCAGACAGCCAAATCCAAGTCACCATCTCCATCCAAATCCGCCGCCTCCGCACAGGTCAGTCTTCCCACGCCATCGAGGATGACTTCGCTGCTGTAACCGCCTTCAAAATCGGGGGTTAGCACGACTACTCTGCCGACCAATTCATCGGATGGGGGAAGGATTCCAATATCTGAGACGATGATTTCGTTCGTGCCGTCGCCGTTCAAATCGGCGACATGTGTCCGAATGGGTGCGTTGAGTCCTTCTGAAATTCGCTCTTCCACACAGGTGCCTGAACTACAGTCGACACGGCTGATTTCCCCTAACATTGGATGGGTGGCGAAGATTTCCTCAGCGCCGTCGCCATCAAGGTCTGCAAATCTGATATTGGCGACGGTTATTGCATCCGGGTCTGAAACGACTTCCATGAATTCTAGGATGACTGGTCCATCTGAACAATCCCCGTCATCGTCGCCGAGGCAGCCGCTAAGTGGAGTCGAGAATAGGAGCAGAACGATGAGAACGGTGAGGATTGCGGGCGGGCGCATGATTTGAGCAAGGGGTGGTTGCTTGACTATGTTGCGGGCAGCAGTCATCAAACTCAATTCGGCGGCTATTCACACGAAGGATATTCTCATTCGTCGGAGCGCTGATGGCTACCACATGAATTATGCCTTTCTGCAGCAGCGTTGACCGACGCGGCAGCGAGGCGAATGAGTCCTTGAAGTCGAACTACTTCTACCAATTCTGTGTTCATGATGGGATTTGAATCGGAAAGAGATATCTCCGCTGCTGAGAGTTTCTCAAGTTGAGTTGCGGCGGCGGCTAGAGCCTCACCGGAGCGGCTCATCCCCATCGAATCGGACATGATGTCGGCGAGTTGCTGACTAGCAGAACCTCGAGTGATGTCACCACCGTTACCGTGTAGAAGGGCTGCGACGGTTGTTGCCGATGTTGACAGTGCTTCATCGACTGAACCACCATCTGCGAATGTTGCGGAAGATGCGTGATCCCCAGCAGATGTTCCGGCACACGAACCGCCGTCAACCGCTTCGAGTAGTCGGTCGCCACCGGTTAGGTCGGCGCCGTGAAAGCCGCTGTTTGCACAATCTCCAGCAGCGTACAGACCACCGACTGACAAAACACTACCAGAGCCGTCGCAAGGTACTCCACCAAGTGTCGTTGATACTCTTGGTGCGAGTGGAATAACCGCTTCATCCATCGGCGCACCAAGCCGTGAGTTAACTCGCTCTGCGGTATCAGAATACCAAACTTCAGTGCCGCGGTCGAGGGCCCGGGCATCGAGCACACAGGGTTCACCTGAAGTGATGGCTACGGAGGCGGCGTGGAGGCCAGCGTCAGATGCGAAGGCCACATCATCACCTGAAGCGAGGCGGACAGATGCCCCGTCATTGAGGATTGAAAGAGGAAGTGAAAGACCGTGAGAATCCATGGTAAGAGGGTTCCAAGCGACCATCTCGGTGGCTGAAAGAGCGACACCCGCGTCCAAAGCGAGCCAACCGCCATCTCCCGAACCAACGCCATCACCATTCCATGCTGCTTGGAATCCGTCAGTTGCTAGAACGATTGACTTCGCCTGCATAGCGACCAATTCACCTCGTTGGACATCGAGGCATACCATTCCGGAGACTGAATCGCCATCAAGAGTGAGTGTGAGAGGTTGGATGTCACCCCTGTGAGAAATTGCTCGCTTGATGCACTGCTCCTCAAGTATGGTGTGAATTTCGCGGCCTGTACTGTCCCCGGTGGTCGCCAATCTTGGTTCGGAATGACCCGGTGCTGAGAGCAATAGAGGGAGGCCCTGTTCGTCTCGGCGGAGGACGAGTCCCCAGCGCTCCAACTCGGCCAAATGACCGAATGCTGAGGCTGTTCGGATTCGAACTACTGACTCGTCGCACTCGCCGGCTCCAGCTTGGATTATGTCGTCTGCGTGGTTGTTGGAATTGGTCTCGTTTGCGGATACGGATAAGCCCTCACACGCCATCCCTGCGCCCCCACTACCGGTGCCTCCTGATTCGAGGATGATGACTGTGGCTCCACCATCATGTGCAGCGATTGCTGCTCGTAGGGCAGCCACTCCGCCACCGACAACGATGACATCCCATGCATCCATTGAGAACCGCCACCTAAAGCCGCATGATAAACGCGACGATGTTAGGGGTGTCTCGTAGAGACACCGTGCCGTCGATTGAATCTAATCGATGGATATTGATAATTCGCTGCGCTAGCGGGACCGATTGTATTCGAATGGAGCGGGCGTGGTAGGTTGAGTAATGTCAGCACTTCTCTCGCTTCGCTCGGTCCAGTGCTGAACTGCAGCGCGAACGGTTGATTCGATTTCGATTGTTCAGTTAGCGCGCAGTTCAAATCCTGCCGCTCAGACTACATTCAAAGCGAGCGCGGCAGGATTTGAACCCGCGGTACCCGGCTTAGGAAGCCGGTGCATTATCCAGTCTATGCTACACGCCCAACACTTCGACCTGCCCGCCTGTCATGACGGTTGCGCCTCTCAAGCCATGGCCATTCCGTGACGAAGGCCCGCTTCGGAAACCTCGTGCAAGAACCTCTCGAACTGGAGTCGGGGGTAGGAACTTCGGGAAAGCCGGGCGTCGCATTGAGCGAGTGAGGTGAGCAACTCATCGTGCAGGACATCGGGCAACATCAGCCGTCCTGAAGAGAGAACTTGGTGCAATTGTGAGATGATGTCGTCGCCGTCCAACGCCTGCTCGTTCATCAGCCGGTCCAACTCAGCCAGCGCACCGGATTGCACACGCTTTTTACGCCCCCTTTGCTCTTGCCAGCGCCAATCTATCACGCGGCCGCGCAACGCCATCTCAACCATCATTCGGCCACCCTGAAGAGTTGAAGCAGCGACCAGTCGGTGGACTGAGGAACGGTCTCCCTCTTGGCCCGTGCGAGCGATCAATTCGAGGGTGAAAAGCGCCCGTCTCAAATTACCGCCGCTGACATGGATGACATCCCCGATGAGTCCCGCCGCCGGCTCAATTCCCTCCGCCGCAGAAACTTGCTTCAAAATCGAGTCGAGTCTGTCGGTATCAACCGCTGGAATTCGGATGTGCTGAGTCCTGCTGCGAAGAGCATCGATGATTCTGCTCGGCGCTCGGGCTGTGAATATGAATCGAGATGTCGCCGCCTCCGACTCCATCATCCGCCGCAGGTAGGGTTGCCGCTTCGGGCCGAGATGGTCTGCATCTTCGATTACAATCAACCGACTAACCGGCACCCTGCCATCTTCAGGTGGCGCTAATTCAACTCCCGCCGGAGGGGGGTCATCCACATCGCCTCCTTCCCACATACCTCTGTCGAACGCCTCCAAACTGGTCCTTCCTGCAAGTGTGTCACTCGACCCTTTTCCGAATGGGCGTAGAAACTTCTCAAAGGTGCCCATGGCACCAGAGGTGCCCGCCAAATCCCTCGCTTGCAATACATGGGCCGTCGCCTTCCACCCGGGTCCGAGAACCTGACGAGCGACCAACCTCCACGCCGCGGTCTTCCCAACTCCAGCCGGGCCGGTGATGAGTAGGTGGGGGGGGTTTCCTGAGAGGCTGATGGTGGTCAGCGTACGCCTTACCTGTTCGGAAGCGGCTAAGCCATCGAACCGCCGCGGTGCGTGTGTCTGAAGCCAACTCGGCATGGTACCGCATGAGTGCTTGGTGCCACAGTCCTTGAACTCGTCGGGGAGCAGAAGGCACCAACTTTTGCGCAGGAAAATTATTGATATACAGGCCGCTAATCAACAGGTCATGGTGGATGACAACGCAGATAGTGGTGAATCATCGGTCTTGGTCGGCATTCCGACTACCGCTCCACTGGTTGAGGAGCCGCCACCAAAGGCGGGCCTGCTGTCGGCCTATTGGGCATATAAGACCTCGACGACAATGCAGTTGACTAGGACTTTTTTGAGTATCGTGGTGCTGGTTTTCATGACGGCACTATTCCTATTTCTTGAGGGTAAAAGAGGAGTTTTAGAGCCTTACGAAAATACCATTCTACAATGGATGTGGAGCTTCATTTTCGTCCTTCCATTACTTCCTTTATTCATTTACTTTGACATATCTCGCGGTGCCAAGAAGTGGCGAGCAGCGAACGAAGATTAGGTGGACTCGACTAAGCGAACTCGACTAGGCAGACTCTTTGGGTCGGTGGACTTCACGGTATCTTCCAAGAACCATTGTCAAAACCCTTGCAACCAATGGAGTCCAATCAAGCGTGCTTTCACTGACCAAATTAGGATTGACGCCAAATGCGAGGAGCCCCTCCCACTAACTGCATGGCTGGTGCGGAACCTGTTCCTAGTGTGCCGTTGCTGGCGGGCGGCGGTGGATTGCTGTCTGGTGATACCCCCCTCAGCCATGCCAATCGGCGCGCTGTGCTGCTGACACGTGATGCGGACACAGCGGAGTTCGAGGCGCTCGCCGCCACGCTGGGCATCGAGGTGGTCGAAGTGTTGCGCCAGTCCGGTTCTCCAGACCCGCGAACTCACATGGGAAGCGGACGGCTTGAGGGCGTCGGAGACGAACTCACCTCCCGTCGAGAGGACCATCCCTGGGCTGGTGTGGACCTTGTGCTCGTGCACGCTACCCTGCTACCGCGGCAGTTGGTGAACATCCATGATGTGCTGACAGTAGAAGTGTGGGACCGAGTGCGACTGCTGCTCGAACTGTTCACGAAGCACGCAGCCAGTGTCGAGGCGCGTACACAGGTACGCATCGCCCGCTTGGCGGCCGACCGCCTCGTCCTGCGCGAACTTGTGAAGCGATTGACCAGTGGGGAGCGACTTGGCTATGGTGCCGGAGGGCGGCATGGATGGAGCGGGGTGCTGGAAACAGTCAACCGCGAGGTTGCCTCACTGCGCCGCCGCCAGCGCCGCCACGCCTCTGCTCGCAAGGAGCGTCGCCGGCAGCGAGCGAGGTCAGGTGCGCTCACAGTTGGCCTCGCTGGTTACACAAACGCCGGCAAGTCGAGCCTGTTCGCCGCCCTCTCCGGGAAGGAGGTGCTGGTCGAGGACCGTCTGTTCAGTACATTGGAGACCACGGTTGGACGGATGCAGGCGAGCCCTCGCCTGTTACTCGTGGATACAATCGGATTTATTGAGCAACTGCCATCCGACCTGCTCGACGCCTTCAGCGCCACCCTGATGGAGAGCCTTGAGTGCGACCTGCTGCTGCTGCTCGCCGATGCATCGGATTCGCCTTCTGAAATTCGCCGCCGGCTACAGACCTGCCAGCGTGAACTCGCTGAGCGGATGGACATCGAAGAACGACCGGAGTATCTGGTAGTGCTGACCAAGGCTGACCTGCTCGACGACGATGCCCGCCCTCGCGCCAAAAAGAGCGTGCTCGACTTGGGCATGCCCGACCCGCTGCTCACATCTACTGTGACAGGCGAAGGGCTCGACGAACTACGCCAAGCGATTCTCAACCAACTCCACGGTTCCCCTCACCGGCTACGCCTGCATCCACCGACTGAGGAAGGGGATGTCCAGCTGGCGGCACTAATCGCGGAACTGTACGAACGGGGCCTGCCGGTGGAGCATCCAGGAGAGGTGAATGACTGGGATGATGTGGTGGAGTTGGAGTGCTGGATAGATGCAGCTAGTCTAGGACAGATGCAGCGCACCCACCCACGTCAGGTCGAGTCTGTATCAAAAGACGAACTGGAATAGGGCACGCTTGCTCAGCTGCGGAAGTGAGCACTGAGGAGATGAAGAAGGGATTATAGGAAAATTTTCTGGAGTTGAAAGAAGAACAAAATCCACCACCATTGTAGGGAGATTCACTCTTCCTCTAGGATTTCTTCAACCGCTTCACCGGCCCCGAACATCGACGCCACAATGGATGATATCCAATCAAACATGCATCACTACCAAATTAGGATTGAACCACTGCCTCGACTTCAACCTCGACGAGCATCTCTGGGTTGACCAACTCTCGGACCACCACCAACGTGGCTGCTGGCCTAATCTTGCCGAACACCTCGCCGTGCACCGCCATGATGTCGTCACAGTCGTACCCTTGAGTTGCGTACATCCGCGTTCTCACCACATCACTCATCGAACCACCAGCCTCGACCAGTGCCTTGTCGATTCTTCCGAAGATGATTCGTACCTGCTCCTTGGCGTTACCCTTGGCCAACACATTACCATCGGAATCGGTGGCCGTAGTCCCTGCGACATGAATCACATCGCCCACGCGAATGGCTCGCGAGTAGCCGGCAACCGCCTCAAATGGGGTCCCGCTTGAGACCAATACTCGCTCCACCATGTGGCGGCGAGTGTAAACGGAGATTGATGATGTTTTGTGATATCATATCTAAGTAATATCACGAATTTTCATTACAACCTAAGTTATTGATAGATTGTTACCCTCTCTAATATTGGGATAAATTGACTCCAGTTGATTACCTCAACAAAGAGTAATTTAGGGGCAGTCTGAGCAATATCGGGAATCGTATCTCTTTCTCAAAGCGAAGAAACACCCTTGATGAAACTCGTTTTCACAATCGCTGCCATCACATGTAATGGGTTCTGGTTCACATTTTTCGCAGAATGATTGTTCACATTCAAAACAATAACTAAGCCATGCAAAATTACCACAGTCACACTGTTTCAATTCAACACTCTCTCTAAGTGCATCCTTCTGGAATTTTCAACTCAATCGGCTTTGATCATCTTGTAAGCGCCTTCGCCGCCTGATTCGGGGTCTGTCCCGGAGCGTCGTGGCTTGATGAAGATGCGGAATCCGCAGCTGCGGCAGGAGACACCATTGCGCTCTTGGTCGAACGCTTCCATGATGCCACACTTTAGGCAACGGTAGAGAACCTCGACCGGTAGTGCGTTTGAACCGCACGATTCACAGTTAATCCACTGCGACCAACCCGGTGCTCGGTGGGTGTCCTTGCAGTTTATGTTCGCACACTTGTAGACGAACATTCGGTCATCGAGGAAGGTGTATACTCTTTCCATGCGGAGCGGGCGAACCGCCCCCCCTTTTTCAACCTCGCCCTATGGGCGGAATCTTCATTCATTCACTCGACGGCATATTTCTACGAAATTTTCCATGATTTTTGCACCATATTCAGAATCGTTTACCTCTGGATGAAATTGTAGCCCAAACCGATTGCCTGCATCGTTTTCCATCGATTGAACAAGGCAAGAAGGACTGCTTGCAGTGATTCGAAAACCGTCTGGAACAATGGTCACCTCATCGTTGTGACTCTCCCATACAATCTGACTCTCGGGGGTACCCGCGTACATCGCGCCGCCGCCATCAACTAGGGTGATTTCCATCGCCCCAAACTCTGGGGAATC
>CAUZUN010000018.1:0-9181 GCA_963583115.1 Candidatus Thalassarchaeaceae archaeon | reverse complement strand
TACGATTCCATCTGCGTGTGCTCAGATCTCGCCAGTGGCTCTGTTGGCTTTCGTTGAAAATCGTCACTTTGTAATCAAAACTCATATCGAAAACCGAGCAACTCGTACATGTGAGCGTTGCGCGCGCATGCGGGAGGTTTGAAGGACTTCGCCTCATCGCCCATATCACCGGGGCTGTGCCATGCGACGCGAGCGAACCAACCAATCGATTGCAATCGGAATTCTGCTTTTGATGGTGCTAACACCACTCTCCGCAGCAGATATTGCCAACTATTCTGGCCCGCCCGCCATCTCCTCAACAGGCAACACAAGGGTCGTCGATGCGTGGGAAGTCCCCGGGAATGCAACCATTTTGGATGCGTGGCTCAATGTCGACGCTGATGTCATGCCGGTCATAGGCAACGGCAGCGGCTGGGACGGCGTAACCGCAAATTCCAACTTCACTTCAGGGACCTACACCGACACGACTTCGACCCACTTCGACGAATTGTTGTCTCTAGACACAAACGGCTCTTTCGGAAATGTTGACCACTTCAATTCACCTCCATCTTACCAACTCACACCAACTTTCACTACCGGCGGCAGCGCCGCAGTCAGTTGGATACCAACAGAATTGAACTATTCCGGCACACCTGCGTCACTCAATGGCAATACTGTCACAAATGGGACTATCCCCGCTGCACCAACCGAAGGAAATATCGCAATCGGAACAAATCCCAACGGAGGAATTCCAGCAGGAAGCAATTCTTGGGTCGCCGGCCCAGCGATTACACTGCCAACCCCAATATCGAATTTCACCTTCGAATTCGACCTATGGTACCACCTCAATACACCCAACAACACCAACGGTGACATGGATGGCGCGTGGCTTGAGTATCGACTCGACAACGGTAATTGGTCTTGGATTGCACCGACTTCTGCGGGCTATACCAACACCATCTCTCCAAACGCCACCCTCCCATCCGGAGCAAATCAATCCGCCAATGGGAGCCACGGCTTCCCGGTCTGGGCCAAGGTCGCACACTCCGGCTGGCAACATCCCGTATTCGAGTTGGACAACCTGACCGGTATCTCGAACGCCACCACCATCCAGTTCCGTCTTCAACTGTGGACTGACCCAGCCAGCACCATCCGGCCGGGAGTCTTCATCGACAACCTGACCATCATCAACCAAGGGAGCGCAGTCGGCTACTTCCACCACGGCTGCTATGCGTTCACTGGAACCTGTACCTATGCGGCAAATACCTACGGTGCATTGCAAGTCAACCCTCTGAATCTCTCGGCGACAAGCGGAAACCCGATTCTTCGAACTCGGCTTGAATGGGACCTTGAGGGAGGAGTCTGGGACAACCTCTGCATCGAGATGTCTCTGAACAACAACACCTGGGGAGACCTGTCAAGCGGCTCAAACGCCACGACCACCACTTGTGCCGGACGGACAGGACCGATACCGGGGAACGGGTATACGGTTGGAACCACCACCTATGGAGATGAGACGAGCGGCTTCATCGACCTCGACCTGACGATTCCGGCGACCTATGTTGGCCAAAGTCCGGTCTACCTACGCTATGTCGTCGAAGTGGACGGCATCATCAACAACGGTGGAACACTCGACAACCTCGAGGGCGTGACGCTCGACAGGATTCAGATTCTCTCAAGTGCCGGCAACAACTCCACCTCCTACTACGACAATCCGTTGGCAAATTCGGGCTCTGCCTTCCACTATCTTGCCACCCATGGGACTCACACCGTCGATGACTGGTCCTATCTCCTCATCGGACAGGGTGGTCTTCTCGACACCTACGGCTTCGAGGACTCTCCAAGTTTCCCCCCAGGCGGTTGGGGTGTGACCAATGTCGGCTCCGCATCTGAGGAGTGGGACTATGGACAGTTGAGCCCAACTGCGACCTCGGGGCCGGGTAGTTGGTCGAGTGGAGTCTACGGCTTTGCGACATTACCCGACAGCAGTTATGTGAACAACATGGACACTGAACTGCTGACCCCTGTATACAACATTCCAGCGGGGGCGAGTGCCCGATTAACCTTCGACCACTGGATGTGTGCCGAGAGCAATTACGATGGAGGTGCCGTCTTCATCTCCGTCAACAATGGCACATTCACCCAATTTGACCCGTCCGTGACTGGCCCCGGTCAGACCAGCACTTGGTACGATGGGACGATCGGCACCTTCGCCAGCCACAGTTTAGCCGGCTTGGCGGTGTTTAACGGGCGTGGGTCTGGCACTTGTGGCCAGGCAACCACGACATGGCAGACCAAGACCGGGAATCTTACTCAATATCAGGGCAGTTCCGTTCAATTCAAGTTCATCTTCGCGACCGACGGCTCGGTCACATACGACGGCTGGTATCTCGACGAAATCGGTGTCGAAGTAGACTACTTTGAGAGTCTAGGAGACTGGCTCAGCCCAGCGATTATGATCCCCGAGCTTGGTCTCGGATTCCTAGATGTAGATGCGACAGTACCGACAAACACATCAGTAATTGCAAGCATTACAGATACTGCAGGTAATCCATTGGATGGCTACTCAAATGTCACAATCCCCACCAGCCTCGCCGGAATTGACCGGGACATCTACCCGGCAATCAAGATTCGAATTCAGCTCGGAACCTCAAACCCCTTCGTAACGCCGTTGGTTGACCAGATTCATGTCGGCTCGACACGCTACTTCAGCGGTCTCAATGGAAATCCAAGTTGGGGCGGTCTAGCTGCTTTCACTGAAGTGAATGGGACTGCGACCAACAACAATCCCACTCCGCAAGCCATCAATAGCGGCCCGGTCATCTCTTCGGCACCAATCCAGCAGGTGAACGTCACCGGTGTGGGTCAAGGGGTCACCGTCGTACTGTTGGACACTCTGGGGAACATCGTTGCCAACGGTTCACTAAACTCCACACTCTCGTTCTCGAGCCCAGAGCCTGGATTCGAGGTACGCTACATCGTCTCTCCGAACGGAAATTTGGAGTGGGCCACCGCTAACGGTCTGATGGTGCAGCCTGCGCTGAACCCAGAAATCGATGTCACTGATGACGGCACCGTCGATTGGGCGTTCCCCTATTCGCCGAACTTCGGACATCTCGGCTGGCAATCTCTCATCCATTCCACAGATGGAACCTCCAATGCGGCGGGAACTACAACCGCTTCACTCAGCACCAGCAACGGCACTGACACATTCGTCGTCTTGGTGCCAGACGGTGCCGTTGTCACGAGTGGCGGAATTACCCTCACGGCGTCGACGCCAATCTCCGCCATTACATTCAGTTTGGATGGAACCACCGCCAATCATGGCCACTCGCCCGCAGTCGACGGAGTCTACTACAAAGAATTCGACTACTGGCTAAGCCTCATCCAGAACTCAACTGCGGACTATACGGACGCGGCAACGGGAAGACTGTGGAAGACGGTTGAATTCGGAATCTCATCGACTCAAAACATGAATGTCGACATCAAGAGTGTGACAATTGGCTACGAATTGACAGAGAATGTCACCGGCCTCGGCCCACAACTCTACAATTATCACGCTGCCCAACTCACCGGCTCAATTCCGGTTTCCGTGGATATTCCACTCGCCTTCCTCGCAGACAAGGGTGCGGTCGGACTCGACGGCGGAATCCTTCATGAGAGGATGATTGAGAATCTGCCGTTCACAGTTCCAGCAGGCACGATGTATCCGGCTGGCGAAGTCTACTCGATTGTCACCAAACATGACCACCTGACCAATGATGACTTGATTGACGAAATTTCCCTTTACGGCGATGCAACCGGTGGAGACACCATCCGCTGGAGGGTCAACAACCTCACTTCCGGTGGCACCTTCACGAGCAACGGAACTGCCCCAATTGACCTACTCCCCTCCTCAAGTGTGAGCCACGACGGCACTTACTGGGTAGTTACATGGGA
The DNA here is from genome assembly GCA_963583115.1 of Candidatus Thalassarchaeaceae archaeon. Taxonomy (GTDB): domain Archaea; phylum Thermoplasmatota; class Poseidoniia; order Poseidoniales; family Thalassarchaeaceae; genus MGIIb-Q1. The sequence goes on along the minus strand of CAUZUN010000018.1, from coordinate 5,263 downwards.
CTTTGAAATTCCATGGTTGATAGACGATGTCGATGACATCGACTGGACTGCACGGGCCGTGAATGACAGCGGCGTTGGCCTGTCACCCGCGTTCGCAGTGTCGGGAGGCCCCGGCAAGAACGCCATAGAGAATGACTTGCAGATTGACTCGTTTGAGGTGCGCGACCAGTTTGACCGTATCATCACCATCGACCCGAATCGGGACTTCTACGCAGAAGGCGGCTCAGACCTCAGCATCAGCGGGACCGTCCGATTCCAAGACTCAACTGCAGCGCGACCACTCACCGATGGTTACTCTGTAGGAGTGGATTTCAGCGGCACGGATTACTTGATGTCGAGCCACGATAACGGCTCTTTCAGTGGCACTATCGCATTGCCGGCCGACAGTTCGCTGACCACTTTGCTGCCGAGAATTGTACGCGTTGGCCCGGCGAGTGGCTCGTTCGGAACGGATGATGTCACAGGACCTATGGACACGGTGGCAGTTTTCTCCGATGTTACGCCACCAGTCGCAGATATTTTCCAAGTTTTGACCAGCAACGGCCTTCTCGATGCGAATGGCCATGTTTGGGACCCTAACACTCCACTGCAAGTTAGTTTGGTTATCAACGACGCCGAGGCATTGGGGGATAACTTGACTCTGCATTACTGGCGAGAAGGAGTTGACGATGACGGTGATGGAATCGCTGAAGAGGGTGAATATCAGTCCATCACACGACCAATTTCACAGCCTGGAATCTCAAAAGAACAGCAGATTTCATTCTCTGGAATCGATGTTTCTGCAGTCCCAGCGAATGGCAGAACTAGCCTCTATCTGACAGGCACAGACTGGGCGAGCCATCCGTTTGACGGAGCCGGAACTGCTGGAGTCGACTTAGATAAGGCAACGATGGTCATCGGAATCGATGCGCCTACATCAATTCTTGAAAATGAATTCAATTTGGATACCGCGAACGACCATCTGCTGGTCGGACAAAGCCACACCCTCACGATTGGAATCCAAGATGATAACGGCGTTCACACATTGGATGATATCATCATCTACCTCGCAGGGCAACAATCTGCACCGACCGGAGAGATTCACATCGACCCGAGAGAAGGCACTGCGACTGTTCCTTTCGGCAGTTTTGTCATCGTCAACGATGTAACGATGAATTCCTTGGGTGATACTGCGAGCACAATCGATATCACATTCGAACTAGAATGGGCATTCCCTGAAGCGTTTGCAGGAAACTGGTTGATGCCAGCGATTCACATTGTGGATGACACTCAAACGATTGCCAATGTGAACAATATCGGTGAACTGAGATGGAAGCTGGATAATGACTTGACAGTTGAAATCGATATGCTGCACGACCTATCAGAGCCACTTTCAGAGTCAAGCAATAACAAACTCTACCTCGGAAAAGGCGACATTTTCGCCCTCACCGGTACTGTGGTCTACGCAGGCTCGGGAGCACCTTTGCCAACGGTGCCAGATGGGGTGCAGTTGTACGCTTCGATGAGCGCAAGCGGAATTATCTCAGATGTGACGGTCGACCTTGTGGAAGCCTACTTCAACACGACGATGTTAATCCCTGTCGGATACCCCTCGACAAACTCCCTCCCCGTGATTATCGAACTCCTCAATGTGCCCGGGCAAGGCAGTTCAATCACCAATACGAATGTGACTATTGCAATCGATAGCACTCCGCCTATGGCTGAATTCCCGACGGGTGTTCTGACCACCATAGAGAGTGACCGGATAGAGGCGGTGGATGTGCGAGTGAATGTGTTGGAGTCGGGTGGAATGGCTGAAAGCCCACTCGTCATCAATTGGGTCTACCTAAGAGGTGGATTGAATTTACCAGACTCTGGTGGCTCATCGACGGTCGACTATGAATCAGTTATTGGAGAATTGTGGCTTTACTCAGCGATGATCAATATGACGCCCGCTAACGGATATGAGTTGCGGGAGGGCGACCAAGTCGCTATTTGGCTTGAAGCATCAGACCTCGCTGGCAACGAATTGTTCGGCGACGGGACGGCGGACTCACCACGCTCGCCGCGCATAATCATCCGAGTCTTTTTGCCAGAATTAGCAAAGGTTGAGATTGATAATCTGAACCCGGAATTGCAGGATAACATCTTCATTCAGGTGACAATTCGGAACAATGGCTCGACGATGGGAAGCGTCAATGTGACACTCGTCGAAGAGTTGGATGATGGCACCTTACAGATTTACGACAGCCATTCCATCGAAAACTTGGCACCTTCAAACAAGCGAGTTGTCGGCTTTGCGTGGGAGGCGTGGGACAGTGGCAAACCCGACCTCTACATCATGTGGGATGAGGACCCAAACAGACTCACCATGATTAATCCTCAAATCGATGTGAAAAACGCAGAAACTGATGGCGGAATTTTCTCCAGCGGTTCTGGTGGGATGATAATTGGTCTTCTCGCAATATTAGCGCTTGGAGTCGCTGTCGCGGTAGGGGCGATGCTAATGCGTCAAAAAGCCGATTGGGATGATGAAGAAGAGTGGGAAGAGGTCGAGGCGATCGCAACTCAGATGCTCGATTCACCTGCTGCGGCTCCACCGGTTGCAGAAGGGGCCACACCAGAACCAAGCCAATCAGCCGCCATCTCACCTCACGGTGTCGAAGTCCCGGCAGACGCACCACTCCCCGAACAAGCACCCCCACCAAGTTCAGAGGAGGAATGGCTAGCCAAGGCAAAGGAACACCTTCCCGACTGGCCCGATGAGTCACTTCTCGGGTACAAGGCGAACGGCTGGACAGTTGAGGCACTCGTGGAATGGAAAGAGAGCAACCAAGAATAGGGTGGCTTCGACTTTCTAGATTTGCTGATTATCGCGCGTTTACGCGCGTGGATGAAGATTTCCTGCTATTTGGGAAATTAATTTTAGTTTCGAATAGAGTAGTTTCGACGCGCAAGGCCGCGCGACAACGGTTTCGACCGCGCATAATTTGAAACAGTCGCGAAATACGCGCGGCCGGTTTCCTTTATTCTCAAACATTATATGCTGGCGCGAATGGATGGTTCGCCGAGGAAGCAATTCCTCAGATGGGATGAGCATGACTGGAGCGACAGCAGAAAATAGGCGAGATGGACTCAATGGAGAGATGGTGCAACTACAGGATGATGTAGAGGAGCTTCGCAATCTTGTGAACACTCTTCTGACTATCATCATGGAAGAAGCAGACGGCGTGCAGAGTGGAGCAGCACCAACAATCCCAAACCAGCCAAAAACTGGCTACTGCATGTGAGTTCGGCTGCGGCCTCACTAATGAGAACCAGCGTTTGGTTAGCCTTTGATGACGGCGAGCGGCCGCATTCTTGCAACGGGTCGAGCGAGCCCAGCGGCCGATGTCAATCGAATCACTTCGTCTACATCCTTGTACGCTTCAGGCGCCTCTTCAGCGAGCACATTTGGGGTCCGAGCGTGAACATGAATTCCTTTCGCCTTGAGCGTCTGCTGAAGTTCTTCGCTGCTGATTCGTTTTCTAGCGGCACTGCGTGATAGTTGGCGACCAGCCCCATGGCAGGAGGACGTGAACGCCCTGTTGGAGCCTTTCTTGGGCCCAGCGAGTACCCATGAAGCAGTACCCATGTCACCAGGGATGAGGACCGGCTGCCCGACTCCGGAAAACCGGGATGCGAGTTCAGGATGGTCTCCCCCGAGCGCCCGAGTAGCCCCTTTTCTGTGCACACAGCAGTTACAACTCGAGCCGTGAATGACATGCTGCTCGACCTTTGCGATGTTGTGACAGACATCATAGACAACACTGACTTCTGCATCTGCAACGCCGAGAACTGCTTCCAAATTCTGTCGCAATCGCTGGGTTAACGCGCTTCTATTTGCGAATGCGAAGTTTCCAGCCGCCTGCATCGCCTCAAAGTAGGCTTGACCCTCTGTGGAGTAGAATGGGGCGGCGGCGAGTTGTCGGTCTGGAAGAGTGATGTCCCATTCGTCACTACGCCATGAATCGCCGTGGCTTCGGTAGCGAGATTCCAACGCCCCCACATGGTCCGAACAGACTTGGTGACCCAATCCTCTCGAGCCGGTGTGAATCATTGCACAGACTTGACCTTCTCGGAGTCCGAAAGCGGCGGCGGCCTCATGGTCAACCACCCTCTCAACCACCTGAAGTTCAAGAAAATGGTTGCCTGACCCAAGTGTTCCGAGCGACTTCGAGCCACGCTTCATCGCTCGCTCGGTGAGTGTGCGATTTTCTCCCTCAAGAAGTCCATTCGATTCGATGTTGGCAAGGTCTTCGTGGTAGCCCCAGCCGAGGTCGGCTGAGGCGGCTGCGCCCTCTTCGAGAACAGTTTGAAGTTCGCCCTCCGAAAGCAGAACACCCCCTTTACCAGAAGCGCCTGCAGGAATACGATTTGCGAGCCGTTTTGCCAGCGCCGCCATGTCAGGGATTTGGTCAAGTGTCAACTCAGTGGCACATAGACGGACTCCGCAGTTGATGTCGAAACCAACTCCTCCTGGTGAGATGACTCCATCACCATCGACATCGGTGGCCACGACGCCCCCGATTGGGAAGCCGTAGCCGTAGTGGAAATCTGCCATCGCCCAAGCCTCGCCAACCACGCCGGGGAGCATTGCCGTGTTGACCAATTGGCCCGGAGAGCGGTCGTCTGAATTGGCCGCCAAGTGAGCCGCGTCGGCGACGAGCATAGCATCCGCATTCATCTCGCCATGCTGGGAAATCCGAAACAGTGCATCATCAACCTGCTCCAAATGGTCCTTCCACTCTTCACCCATGCCACTCACCCCCCCTGTTTGGTCGGCTGACGGTGACGCCCCCTCTTCAAGCGCTTTTCCCCTCTCTTACCGCCGCATCCATGAAGTGCGGATTGTGACTCGCGGCCTCCGTAGGAGGCCCAGACATGGCATTTGGTGACATTGATGCTCCATTTCTCAACGAGGCGGGATTCGTTCGCAAGAAGTGCAAAGTGACCGACCTCTATTTCTGGACCCGTGACCCTTCAAGGGAAACTTCTGGAGACACTGTAGAGGACGAGTACACCTTCATCGGGACACCCCTAATCCCCGGTTTTGAGGAGCGAGGCCGCCCCTTGAAAGACCGGATGAGGGAGGCTTTTCTCTCCTACTTTGAAGAGCATGGACACACACGAGTTGAGCCATACACGGTGGTCGCTCGCTGGCGGGATGACATCCATCTGACCATCGCCTCCATCGCCGCCTTCCAGCCCCATGTGACCAACGGTTCTGTCCCACCACCGGCAA
>CAUZUN010000017.1:0-9376 GCA_963583115.1 Candidatus Thalassarchaeaceae archaeon | reverse complement strand
CGAAGCCCTCGGGAACCTCACTCATGCCTCCCCCACTGCACGAAGGGCTTGAAGCCTGTCGCCGACTTCAAGGCCTACATGAGCCGCGCCGACCCCCTCGCCCCTCTAGTCGAGGAGATCGAGCGTGACCGCATCAAAAAGGAGCGAATAGCGCGCATCGGCAGGCTCTCCCTCGCATGGTTCATGGTGCTGCTCATGGTCGGCTGGGTTTCCAAGTACGCCTACCGATTAATCTGAGGTTTGCTTGAAATAATTGGGCTTGGTCGGCCGACCTACAGCCCCTTAGTGTAGCGGTCCATCATCTGTGACTCTGGATCATAGGACTCCAGTTCGAATCTGGAAGGGGCTACCAGCCAATGACACCCTCCAGATTCGAAAGCGCAGCAGGTTGCAAAGCAACCTTAGCGTCCTTGAAACAGTTGTCGTCTAGTAGGTCAGTTTTCGTCTTTGGTTTGAAGTTCTTTCAATTCTCCAGCTTTTTCCAACTCAGCCCGCCGTTCGACGCTAACATCGACGCCCTCCTCTTCGAACTCGTTGAACCACTTGTCCAGCGCCCAGCCAATCGCCATGCCGATCGGGTCTGGCAGAATAATAATCACCGCGAGAATGATGGCAACCCACCAAAACCACTCCACAGCGACCACCTCACGGCTCCGCAGTAGGGTCCCAGCCGGATACGAACCCCGCCTCAAGCCCATTGAGCGCGTCCATTTCTGCAGCCAAATTTACTTCCAAAGAGCCAAGATTCTCGGCAATCCTGCCTACATTGCTCGACTTTGGAATCGTGATGCAGCCAGCGTCGAGGCACCATTTTATCGCCGCTTGAGCAGGTGTGCAGCCCAACCTCGCGGCAATCTTCCCCAACGCCTCATCTTCCACTTTTTGCCCGCGCGCTAGAGGTGAGTACGCCATGGGGACGGCCCCTACGGCACTGGTGGCAGCCCGGAGCCCGGTACGCTGCAGCCAAGGGTGAATTTCAACTTGGTTGACGGCCGGCAGAAAGGTTGCGTACGAGCGCATCTTGTCAAGGTGGTGAGCCCCATAGTTCGACACTCCAATCGCACGACTGAGCCCCTCTTCGAGACAATTCTCCATCCCTTCCCAAGTGGGCGCCCGGTGAAACGGGTCCTTCGGCGGAGCGTGAATCAGGTAGAGGTCGACATAGTCCAATCCGAGGTTCTCCAGAGACTCCTCGCAGCGCTGTTTTGCCGCCTCTGCGCTCACCGCGTGCGGCCTGCGAAGTTTGGTTGTCACGAACAGATTATCTCGACTGATGACCCCCGAATCGATGGCGGTTGCAATCGCCTTTCCGACCTCATGTTCGTTCTCGTAGGCCATCGCGGTGTCAATGTGCAGATATCCCATCTCAAGTGCTGCTAATGTGGCGGTTGTACACTCGCCCGCCTCACTCATCAAAAAGGTGCCAAGGCCGAACTGCGGCACTTCGGAAGTGTGCGCCATTTCGCCCGAGGCGGTGCGGTGTCCAAGGCTTAGAGTCGGCTGCATGGAGCGGGCAGAGTGAGCAGTCGCTTTCAAGCGCGCGCAACTCCCATTCATTCACGGAACTGAGCAAGTAGCGAGGCGAGGTCAGCCTCACTCGGCCTCAACTGCTCCTCGGCAAGGTCAGCCAAAGGCGTATCAGAAAGGTCGAGCCACTCATCCAAGGTTTTGGTTCCGGGATTGTAGTGCAGCAGGCCGGTCACATGCCGCTCTTCGGTCTCAGCCTTGTGAATATGGGAAAGAGCGGCAACCGGGTCGCTTGGGTCGTGGTTTGAGCCGATGGTTTCGAGTCTCAGCGTCGAGCCATCGAACAGTGTAATATCTTGGAATTCACCTTCTGGAATCTCAACTTCTTCAAGAGATTCAAAGTGTGGAATGTAATCGTAGGAATGCAATTCTAATTCGTTGTCCTTCACATATCCGTAGGAACGGAACGACTCGTCGTTGTTTGAGAATGTCACGCAAGGCGAAATCACATCGATGACCGCGGTTCCACGGTGGCTCATCGCCGCCCGAATCAGCGAAGTCAACTGTTTCTTGGCACCTGAGAATGAACGAGCCACAAAGGTGCAACCGAGGTTGATTGCCATCGCACACAAATCGATCGGCGGCTGCTCGTTCGGCTCAGACTTACGCTTCGCCGAACCTTTCTCAACAGTCGCTGAATACTGCCCCTTGGTCAATCCGTACACACCGTTGTTCTCGATGATATAGACCATGTTCAGATTGCGCCGAATGGCGTGCACGAACTGACCTATTCCAATGCTGGCAGTATCCCCATCCCCAGAGACCGCGATGAACTGCAACTTCTTGTTCGTCACATTTGCGCCGGTGGTTACGGAGGGCATTCTCCCGTGCAGGGTGTTGAAGCCGTGCGACTTGCCTAGGAAGTAAGCGGGGGTTTTGGAGGAGCAACCTATACCGCTCATTTTTGCAATGTTTTCTGGTGCAATTCCGTTTTCCCATGCAGCGTTGATGATGACACTCGAAATCTGGTCGTGACCACATCCCGGGCAGAGCGACGAGGGTCCACCTTGGTAGTCTGACTTCGGAAGTTCGATGATGTTCAACTTGATTGTCAAGCGCCCACCTCCACCAATTTCTCTAGTACTTTATCGCTGTAAACACGCGCTCGCGGAGGCAGTCCATCGCTGTAGGCAACGCTGTGAACTCTTGGCACCAAATCGATTGGCAACTCTTTTCGGAGAATTCCGTACATCTGGCCATCCCTGTTAGCCTCGAGAACGATGATTGTCTCATGGTTTGCAACAAATTCCTCGACTCCCGGAGAGAGTGGAAGGGCGCGCACTCTGCATTGGCTAACCTTGCGACCAGTCTCTTCCAATTGGTCATCAATTTCCTGAATTGTATTTTCCATCGAACCGTAGTAGATGATGCCGACCTCCTGCTCAACCTCCTCTCGAAGTAGGGGTTGTGGTAGTGCGGTCCTCGAGCCGTTAATCTTGTTCTTCAGCCGCTCCATCGTCGCCACATAGGTCGCTGGGTCCTCAGAGTAGACTCCATCTTCGTCGCGGCCAGTCCCGCGCGTGAGTACGGGTTTCAATCCTGAGCCGGGAAGTGTTCGATAGCAGATTCCGTCGCCGTCAACATCGCGGTAGCGACCGTAGTTCTCGATTTCATCGAGTTCTTCTTGAGTGTGCAGGACTTTGCCGCGGTCCATCCTATCTGGGTAGTCGAAGCCGTTGCAAGCCCAGAAGTTCATGCCGAGGTCAAGGTCGCTAAAGCCGAAGACAATCGACTGATAGCGCTCGGCGTAATCGAAGGCTCTCCAACCGAATTCAAAGCACTCTTCGACAGTTCCGGGGAATAGCACGATGTGCTTCGTATCACCATGTCCCGCTTCGTAAAGCAGGCTGACATCGCCTTGCTGGGTTCGAGTTGGGAGACCTGTGGAAGGTCCAACCCTATTGATATCCCAAATGACGCCGGGAACTTCAGAGAAATAGGCGAGCCCGATAAATTCCGACATCAGCGAGATGCCCGGTCCCGATGTACAGGTCATGCTGCGGCCGCCGGCCCAGCCAGCGCCGACCACCATGCCGGCGGCTGCCAACTCATCTTCAGCCTGAACAACCGCGCAAGTCACCTTGCCGTCAGCGTCAGTCCGCAATTGTGGGATGTGGCTAATGATTCCCTCAGCGAGTGAGGAGGAGGGGGTAATCGGGTACCAAGAGAGCATTGTGATTCCGCCGAAAATACTGCCAAGTGCGGCTGCTTCATTGCCCTCGACGAGGAAGGAGTCCGGGTTTTTTTCACGCGCCTCAAGGTGGTAAGGGTCCAACTTCTCAAAGTTCTCCTTCACATACTCCCTGCCTAGATTCAGCGCCGTGACATTCAACTCAATAGCCGATGCCTTGCCCTTGAATTGTTTAGCAACCGCTTTCTCAAGCTTCGCTTGGTCAATGCCGACTACTTCTGCAATTGCACCGACATAGACGATGTTTGCAATCATTCGAGCCAACTTAGGGTTGAGACCTCTGGCAATCTTTGTCATCGGCACTGGATAGGCGATGACATCATCCCGCTCAACCGGCAATTTCACATCGGAATTGTAAATGACGACTGAGCCCGGCTCTAGTTTAGCCAAGTCATCCGCCCAAGTTGCCTTGTTCATCAAAACTTGGATGTGGGTTCTGTCGCCCGGCGCTTGGTAACCCGCTTCACTGACCCTAACAATGTACCATGTGGGAAGTCCGGAGATATTGCTCGGGAAGAGGTTCTTTCCACTGACCGGGACACCCATCTCAAACATTGTGTGCAGAAGGATTAGATTCGCAGACTGCGAGCCTGTTCCATTTGCTGTGGCGATGTTGAATGTGAAGTCGTTGACTACCTTGTCCATCGGTGTCTTGCCCCTGATGCTGTTCCTTGCCCTGCGGACAGTTCCTTCGCCCTCATTCCCTTCCGCGACACACGCGAGCCTTGAGGCTTTGCTTGCAGGTTCCAACCGAATTTCGTTCAATGGACCCATACAATTCATTCCGTCGGATTCATCAATGCAACCGGGTTCGGCCGGCCATGATTCCCGAGGGTCTGAAGCAAGCGTGGGAAAAAGCCGAGGCTGCCAATGAAGCAGGTGAGCATGATGAAGCACTCATTATCCTACGAGGGGCGTGGGCTGAATATCCGCAGGAAGCGAATGCAGCAGCCACATGGTTCCACGCTGCGGAGGCTGAAAGTTCGCTCGCTACCTCTAGTGAAAACCCCGACCGGAAATTGATGCGAAAGGCGCACGACCATTACCAAAAGGCGCTCAAACTCGACCCGAAATACCGCGCTGCTCGCCGTGGAGACACCGCTCTGCTCGTGGAAATGGATGGTCACGGATTCCGCGCCACTTCAATGCCACGCCTTTGGTCCGATGGCACACCGACTCTCTACGGAATGATTGCAATCGTGATAGTTGGAATGTTGATGTTGACTTCTATCAAGTATATGCCAGAAATCAAGGGCGCTCTCGGGATTACTTCTGAGACTTCGGAAAATTGGGATGCAACACTCACCATCGAACTCTACCCACAAGCAGCACCCAAAACTGTTGATTCATTCAAGCAGCACGCGCAGGAGGGCAATTACAACAACATCGCTTTCCACCGAATAATCAACGGCTTCATGGTTCAAGGCGGTGATGTTCAATTTGGTGATTATCCGTTAAACGAGACAACATTAGCCGGGACCGGCGGCTATTCCGCCCTTTGGTATGGTCAAGGCCAACAGCAAGATATCACAACATGGACAATGCCCGATGAATTTCACCCCGCCTACCGAAATCTCCCCGGGAGCATCTCGATGGCAAACTCTGGCCCAGACACAGGTGGCAGCCAGTTCTTCCTCATTGACAAGGAATCGAAGGGCGATTGTGACGAAGATGGTGTAGAGGAGCCCGGCACTTGCTGGCTCGATGACAAGCATTCGGTCTTTGGATTTGCAACCGGGGGAACTTTCCTAGGAAGCGAAATTGGGGGAGTTGAACTCATTGACAGACTCAGTATGGTGCCTACCGGTGAAGGAGACAAGCCATTGAATCAACCTTACATCCACAGCGTGGACATTGACGGCGACATCGCCTACATGCATCTCGTATTCCCTTAATTCAGCTAAAGTTCCCTTGATTTCCTAAGGCGGAAATGAGTGAGGTTGAAGGAGCACGCCCGCGCCCCGGTAGATTGGGGAAGGCGTTGACTACTACTGACACTTTCGAACTCGCTGATGGCAGCACTGGAAATTTTCACTCGCTTCCTGCAAATGCTGCTGACTCGGGAGTTGACCTCACCGCTCTACCTTACACGATTCGAGTCTTGCTGGAAGCAGCACTCCGCAAGTGCGACGGGTTCCTCGTGACGAAGGAGGATGTTGCCCGCATCGCAGCGTGGACACCCGAGATGACACCTGCTGAAATCCCCTTCATGCCGAGCCGTGTTCTTCTACAGGATTTCACCGGCGTACCCGCCGTAGTAGACATCGCCGCCCTGCGAGATGCGATGGTTGAACTGGGCGGCGACCCAGAAAAAGTCAACCCTCAAGTTCCCGTCGACCTTGTCATCGACCACTCGGTCCAGGTCGATGTATCCGGCCTCTTTCCTAACGCCCGCGAGCGAAACTTGGAGATTGAATATCAGCGCAACATGGAGCGCTATCAATTTCTCAAGTGGGGCCAGAAATCGCTCGACAATTTCCGCGCCGTGCCACCCGGCCGCGGCATCGTTCACCAAGTCAACTTGGAGTGGATTGCATCCATCGCCCGCGAGCAGGATGGCGTATGGATTCTCGACTCATTGGTAGGAACCGACAGCCACACCACGATGATCAACGGATTGGGAGTTTTGGGATGGGGCGTAGGAGGTATTGAGGCAGAGGCGGTAATGTTAGGCCAGCCCATCTACATGCTACTGCCCGAAGTGGTCGGTTTCCAATTAACCGGCGCACTGAACCCCGGCGTCACAGCGACAGACATGACCCTCCGCATCGTCGAACTTCTCCGCGCCCACGGTTGTGTGAGCAAATTTGTCGAATTTTTTGGCCCAGGATTGGCAAATCTTTCCCTTCCAGATAGAGCGACAATCGCAAACATGGCGCCCGAATATGGTGCTACTTGCGGCTTTTTCCCTGTCGATGAAACCACCCTCGATTACATGCGCCTCTCCGGCCGAGATGAAGCCCAAATTGAGAATGTCAAGAGTTACCTGAGCGCCCAAGGGATGTTCCTCACCGCAGACTCTCCGACCCCCAAATTCACCTCAACCCTCTCGCTCGACCTCTCTACTGTTGAGCCCGCATTGGCCGGACCAAAGCGACCTCAAGACAGGGTAGACCTCAGTAATATGCAGCGCCATTGGCAGGCGAGTTTGACCGCACCGATTGGCCACCGTGGGCATGGTGTCGCCGCTGGAGATGGTGGGAAAAATGGCGGGGTAAAGGGAGACCGAAAATTGTCGGAATATGCCGCTTTGGCTGAAACCGCTGTTGCTGTTGGAGAGCGTGATTTTGAGTTGTCACACGGTGACATTGTGATTGCAGCAATCACCTCCTGTACCAACACTTCGAATCCCTCGGTCATGCTCGCAGCAGGTCTTTTGGCACGCAATGCGCGGGCTCGAGGCCTGAACATCAAGCCGTGGGTAAAACCTAGTTTAGCGCCCGGCAGCAGAGTTGTTACCGAATACTACGATGCTGCCGGTCTAACCGGCGATTTGGATGCTCTTGGGTTCAGCGTTGTCGGCTATGGCTGCACAACTTGTATCGGAAATTCTGGACCTCTCGACGCCGACATCGAATCAGCGATTCTTGATGGTAACCTCATCGTCGGCTCGGTGCTTTCTGGTAATCGGAATTTTGAAGGCAGAATCCATCAAAACATCAAGGCGAATTATCTCGCGAGTCCACCGCTTGTAGTCGCTTATGCACTTGCCGGAACACTCGACATCGACCTCCAAACCGACTCGCTCGGAAAAGACAACGAAGGCAACGATGTATTCCTCGCTGACATCTGGCCATCAGACGGTGAAATCGCCGAAACAATGGCCACAGCAATCACCCCTGAGATGTTTAGAGACAGGTACTCCGATATCACAGAAGAGCCTCGATGGGATGCGATTTCAAGTTCGCAGTCCGCTCTTTATCCATGGGCAGAGGAGAGCACTTACATTCGACTTCCATCGTTTTTTGAGGGTATCACACCCGACCCAGTGGAAATTTCGCCAATTCAAGGCGCTCACGCACTTCTCAAACTGGGAGACTCGGTAACCACCGACCACATCTCCCCCGCCGGTGCCTTCCCAAACTCGGGCCCTGCTGGTCAATATCTGCAGTCAAATGGAGTTCAGCCGCGCGACTTCAATTCGTTCGGAAGCAGGCGCGGCAACCACGAAGTGATGGTGCGAGGGACCTTCGCCAACATTCGACTTCGCAACCAATTGGCCCCGGGAACTGAGGGTGGAGTCACTACTCACTTCCCGACTGGTGAGGTCACATCGGTTTTCGAGGCGAGCATGCGGTATCAGGCGGAGGGAACGCCTCTTGTCGTATTGGCGGGAACTGAATACGGCACAGGAAGCAGCCGTGACTGGGCCGCGAAAGGAACTCTGTTACTCGGCGTGAAGGCGGTTATTGCCACTTCATACGAGAGAATTCACCGTTCAAATCTGGTCGGTATGGGTGTGTTGCCGCTAACTTTTCCCGATGGGGAAAATGCTGACTCGCTCGGCCTCGACGGTACAGAAACCTTCGATATCCCGGCCCGCGCAGACTTGGTCCCGATGAGCACAATCACTGTGACCGCACACAAAGCGAATGGTGATAAATTCCAATTCGACGCCGTCGTTCGCCTCGACACTCCAGTAGAAGTCGACTACTACCGAAACGGTGGAATCCTCCAAACTGTCCTCCGCAACCTCGCCGAGAGTTGAGGATGATGCAGACTTCAAACAATTACTACGCCGTGTTCCTTGCACTTTTGGTAGCATTTGCCATCGCACTCGGAATGTATGTTCACTTCCGAATCAAACACAAGCGCTGCGCCCTCGCCAAGCTTTAGGGAATCGTCAGCGAACTGGAGGAACTGCGTGGTCAAGAAGAACACCTTCGTGGTCACGACCCTTAGATTCGGTGGAGACAGGTAAGCGGAATCCGTATAGGTGGGTAGAGACGGCTGGGCCCTATGGCCCAGCGCATACGAGGCAGTGCAATCCTCCTCGCCGCCCTCATGCTGTTCAGCACAGCCGCCGTTCCATTCATCCAATTCGATGAACAGTCCAACCCGAACACCCTAACCGAGGAAGCCCCAGTAATTGGGGTTAGAGGGCAAGGAGTCCAAATTCTATTAATGGGCAATTCCTACACCCAAAATAACAATCTTGACAGCCTTGTTGAGGCCGCTTTTCAGCAGGATGATCCGAACTCCAACGGCGCAAAACTCGCCTCAGGTGGTCTTCGCCTCGACCAACACGCTTCAAGGTCTCAAACCGCCGGTCATCAGTGGAATACGACACTAAACAGCGGAAATTGGGATTGGGTTGTTCTGCAAGACCAGAGCCAGGTTCCGAGCTTTCCACCATCTTCAAGCCAGTATTGGGAGGACAGCAAGAATGGTGCAATCGTCCTGAATTCAATGATTGAGGCGAATACTGGAGAGACCGTATTTCTGATGACTTGGGGATATCGAAATGGTGACTCAAACAATCAATGGAGGAATCCGGATTACCTGACGATGCAAGGAAATCTCGATTCAGGATATCGGCTCTACGCCGAGAATGTCTCAACTCCAACTCGCCCCGCGTTCGTCGCACCTGCCGGTCTTGCTTTCAAGCACATATACAACGAAATTGTTGCTCAAGGGGGTACTCCCGAAGATTCGGGC
>CAUZUN010000016.1:0-9711 GCA_963583115.1 Candidatus Thalassarchaeaceae archaeon | reverse complement strand
AATATCTGCGTCATTCGCTGCATTGCCGTCACCATCGCTGTCAAACGCGGAATCCACATCCTTGCTTTGCGTGGGAGGAGCCACATCGAAAGCGAGCGGCTCAGGCGGGAAGGTGTAGACTCCACCAGTCTGGTGCTCGGCTGTGCGTGCGTCGAATGTACCAGTCATCGCTGCGAAAACCGGCGAGAGCATAGAGGTTCCAACCGAGGTGTCGACGAAGAACATTCCATCATTGTAGCGGGCTAAAATCGAAGTTTTCTCCAGTGTCAAGACGAATCGAATCGGCTCGTCGTCATCGATGAATCCATCGGGTGTTCGGCGAAGAATATCGACTGATGCGCTGAACTGAAGTCCGCTCAAATCGACTGACATAGATTGGTCATCGACTGCAAGCGACTGTATTTCGGAATTCGCCATATCGGCGATAGAATCGGCCAGCGACTGCAACCCCCGATTGGAAATTTCAAGCGGATGCGATTGGTCACCCAAGGGCACCTCAAAGGATTGGTTAACCATTGCTAACAGACCTCCATCGACCTCGTCGCCAGCCGCAACTGCGTGTCTAATCATATCAGCAGGAATCGCTTCGATTCTCACCCCAAAATCGTCTGTCAATGGCTCTGGCAGAGCCACTCTGTACAATTCGATTACAACCGAGCCCTCAACCACCAACTCGACCGCTTGACTCCATTCCATCACATTAAGCTCCGAGAAGTCGAGAGTCGCAGAAACATGAATGCAAGTCCGCCAATCTGAGCGACAAATCAAGTCCGCACTAGAATCGCTACAGCCAGCGGAGAATTCGCAAATCGGGTCATCCCACCGCTCGTGGTAGGGATTTGGTCCGGTGAATCCGAGCGGAGTATGGCCTCCTCCGTTCGAGCGGACAACCAGCGTAATCGTATCTGATTGGCCCTGTGTGGAAGCAATCCATGAGGGTAGAATGAGGTGAACTGTAAGGTCGGTTGGAGGCAGGTTCGAAGGCAGGAAGCCGGCAAGGAAGGAGGTGTCGAGGGTAACTTCGTATTCGAGAAGTGAAAGCACTGCGGAGATATCATCCGGGTTAAGAGATGTGAGATTTTCATAGCCGTATTTATTGGCGATAACCCCTGTCAAAACCTGCAACGGGTCGACAGCAAACGGTTTACTCATCGAGCGGAAGTAAATCGGATAAGTCCCATTCATCGCGTTTCCACCGAGCAGACAATGGTTGACTGCGACCGATTCCGCACAAGTTTGGCCTGGAACATGAGTGAAATTCAAGCCGCCTGTAGAATTGAAATCAAGCCATCTGACGGGCCCCATTTCCAGTTCAATTCCGGTGTGATCGAATGCCGCCTTGTTGACTTCATCCAGTGGAAGCGAATCGCTGAATTCATCTATATCCAGTAATCCTTCGTGGTAGGCCATTCGTATCCCGTCGCTGGTCACCCAAGGTAGGTCGACGCCATCTGAACCAAAGGAAATATTCCACTGATCCAGAGTTGAGCGCGGGAGGTAGCGGATTGCGACCTGCGTGCTGACGATACTGCGGATTTCATCTCTCAAGTCGATTGTCATCTCCATATCGATTCCAACATCGTTGTCGAGGTCAAATTCAACGGCAGAAGTGGAAGTAGACCTGCGGACTGCGGTCATGGAGACATTCGAAAGTTGGTTTTCTGAGCCAGCACCCGCGCCAAAATTGTCGACCACCCAAATGCCGACCTGATAATTCCACGACCCCTGCTGCCTCGGGGCTGTGACGCCGCCCCCACCTACTGCGGATATGGTCGCATACGGCGGAGGTGCAACTTCGAAGACTGAACGGTGGCCGGGGCGTGAGAAGATGGTGAAGTCGGTGGTAACGGCACCACCCATCGTGAGAACTCCTTGGTAGGCTCTCTCGATGTCGAGGGAGCCATCTGTGGAGACTGACATCATTTCGTTGTCGACTACAATCGTCGCGACAGAGCGCAGACAGATTGGCGGTTGGAAGGCGTTGTTTGGAAGGCCGGCCAATTCATCAGCCGAATCGCCATTCTTCTCGGAACTGCACTGAATGGTGACCCCTTCCATCTGCACTTGGTCGACGAGAGAACTGTCAACTTCTGCGGTTCCGTTGAATGAAGTCTCGATGAGTGACTCAACAGCAGCGGAGAACTCACTCACCAACTGGTCCCGAACATCGACGCCCTGCGGAGTTGTGTGATCTAGATAGTTGCGAATGTAATCAGCCGGCGCACCGCTGGCATTCGAATCGAAATCGCCGCCCAACTCCATTCCTCCAAGTCCGATTAAAGAGCGATTGAATTCGTGCACCTCCCACTCCAAAGTGAGAGTCATAATCGAGGTATTCTGCATTTCAAACAGGTAACGGCCTCTTACCCACTCTTGGCTGGTGGTCAAATCGTGGGCGAAGTTGTAGTCGTCACAGATGCCAGTGCCATTGTTCCATGTGGCACAGAAGGTGTTGTCGACTTCGGCAGCCCCAGGAGGCGGGTCAGCCGCGACATGCAGGGAGGTCAACATCGGTACAATTGCAAGAACAAGCAACAGGCGAGCGGGTGAAACTTGCTCTGGGGCTGAGCGTAAACCGGAGTGGCTGGCGGAGGTGCGGGTGTAGCGTGCGCGCGTAGCCGAAAGACGGTTTGAATCAGATTTTGGACGCACTTCGCACACCTGTTCTCTACCTCAGTCGCGCTCTGCTCATTTAATTCGGTTCCCCGTCCTCGGACCATTTACGGCGATGTCGAAGGGGTGGTGAGAAGTCCGTATGGCGTCGCCGAAACACGAACTCGTGGCCGCTTTGGAAAATTTCCTCACCGAAAAAGGGGTGCCGGAATCGGAAACGAACTCGTTGCTCGACTCATCGCCAACTGGTTGGGAGACTCACGGTGACCTAATCCTCCTGCCGAAAAACTCCCTCAATGACTGGGCTTCCCACGCCGGGCCAGAACTTTGGGAGACGGTTGCGAAAGCGCTTGGCGGCGAGCGGTTGGCGCGCAAGGGTGAGATTGCCGGTCTAGAGCGCCGACCGCAGGTCGAGATGCTTCTTGGTGAAAATCGGCGGGTTACGCATCGAGAGCATGGCATCGGTTACTCGTTCGATGTCACCAAGTCGATGTTCTCCGCTGGAAACCTCGCCGAGCGAGGGCGAATGGGTGATCTCGATTGTCGAGGACAAGGTGGTGATGGAACTGGTGGATCGAGAGAACAAGGTGGTGATTTGCAAAGCGGAAGAGGTGATTCCGGCAGCGGCGGCGAGATTGTGCTCGACCTTTACGCGGGAATTGGCTACTACACATTACCTCTGCTGGTGCGCGCTGGAGCCGCCTATGTCCACGCCTGCGAATGGTCAGACGATGCGGTCGATGCGCTCCACCAAAACCTCGCAGCGAACGGAGTCAGTGACCGTTGCACAGTCTATCCCGGCGACAATCAAATCTCTCTTTCACGAGGCGGTTCGGCGAATGATTCACCTGCAGGCCGAGATGGTCCCGCAGCATCGGTTCTTGGAAACTGCGACCGAGTAATGCTCGGACTACTTCCATCATCAGAAAATGGATGGCCATTGGCGTTGGCCGCACTCAAACCGGAGGGCGGGATTCTCCATCTGCACGGCAATGCACCGGGAGGCGAAGAGGAGGCTTGGGCTCGGGCGGTAGTGGCAAGACTTGTTGAACTGGAGGGGGACCGGAAAGTGACCGAATCTGTAGCCGGGAATGAGAGGGTTATCTCGCTTGAGCGTCTTGTCAAAGTCAAATGGTACGCACCACATGTGAGGCACTGCGTCGCTGATATCAAAATCACTGAACCGCTTTAGCCGGTTGTCCGAGTCGCTGAATCGCTGAATCGCGTAAGCGGTTGTCGAATCGCTGAATCGCGTAAGCGGTTGTCGAATCGCTGAACCGCTCTAAGCGGTCGGATTTGAGAACTCATCAAACATTGCGGTGAGGTTTCCTGCGTCGGTGCGGGCGCCAAGTGTGTAGTCGAGAATTATCCCATCCCCACCAACATAGAACGCTTGTGGAATCCCATACACATTGAGGTCTGAGGCGAACTGCGGCAGGTGGATGAAGGGGCGGGAAATGTTTCGGCCAATACGCTCGGTAGCGGTCTCTTGCCATTCGGTCATATTCGAGTAGTTATCGTTAAATTCACGGTTGAAAATTAGTAATTTTTGGTCTGGAATCGCTTGGTCATACGCGTTCAATGTGGTTTCGCAATGCGTGCACCAAGGGGTCGAGAAGTAGGCTATCCAAACTTCACCCTCAAATGATGAAGAGTTCCAAGAGCGGTTGTTCTGGTCGACTCCTAAAAACTCAGGAACGGGCGTGCCAATCCATACATCCGGCGGTTCATCGTCAACCATGTCCATGACCATATCATCACCATCGTCATCTTCGCAATCGCCGGCCCCAACGCAAGTTGATGAGATACAGCCAGTAAGTGAAGTCGAGAGCAGTGTGAGAATAGCGATTAAGGTGAGCGCTTGACTTCTCATGGCCGGCCGACTAAGTCGGTGCTAAAGTGCGCTTTGGTTCAAAGATTAGTCGAAAGATTGGTTCTGCCCAGTCTGGTGCGCTAAACGGCTGCGAGTGGCTGCTAAGAGGAAGCCGAGCAGCGTTGTCATCATCGATGCTGACAGGAATTCGGAAGATTCTGGTGCCGGCACAGTTGTTTGATTCTCGGTGGATGAGTTGTTTCCGACCACCCCAACCATCTCAATCGATACGATGTGAACCTCATCGACAGGCCTGTCTGGCGCGGGTGGAAGGTGCAAGGCCCCTCCTCCTAGTGGAGCGTTGCTGGTCGGCACTGCAGCAATTGCTCGCACATGGCTCATACCGTTGCGTACGACACCGAATGTGACATATCCCTCATCGTCCCGATTCTCTGGGTCGAGTTGATGCTGTTCAGTGTCACAGATGTAGAATTGACTCTCAGCGCTGTCCGGGTCGAGTCCTCTCGCCATTCCGATGCAACCGTCGACATGACTCATGTTGTCCTCATGCTCGAGGGGAATCGTTTCGCCACTGCCACCCTCCGCACAGGTCAGAGTGGTCGCAGGATAGACTCCCACGGTGTAGCAGGTAGGGTCGCCTGATTGAGCGACAAAGTCGTCAATGATTCGATGGAAGAAAATGCCGTCGTAAAACCCTCGTTCAACCAATCCGACGAAGTTGTCCACTGTGATGGGAACCCATTCGGGGAATAACTCGATGACAACCTCGCCCTCGACCTCACTCCCTCCCAAGTTGGGTGTGTAGCGAACGGTGAACAATACCACAGGGTCACCCGGGGTGGGCACATCCATCGGAGAGCCCTCCAATTCCGGTCCATCGTCCCACTCTGCGGGGTCGATTTCGTTCTCTCGCCAGTCGCCCTCACCAGCAGCGGCGATTGGAGTGGTTGCCGAAATTAAAAGCACGACTAACATGGACGAGACCAAGAAAGACAGGGAGTTCAAAGGACGCATATTCTCCATACTCCTGTGAGCCACGGGTTGGGCAGAAAGGGAGCCCTTGATGAGTTCACCGCGGAGGCGTCATCCTCATGGCTACGCCATGATTGCGCTCATGCGTGAGCGAGCCGCTGGATGCAGAATTGGTCGCCGATTCAGCCGAGGTATCGGTTGAATCTCGGCGTGAGAAGCGTCAGTTGAACATCGCCATGGCCTCAACCGCACTCGTCGTTGTCCTGTTCATGCTGCTAGCAAGTTTTTGGGGAGTCATCTCGACCTACGGTGACGGCGGAGGTTACGGCCCCAATGGTCAATGGGAGTGGTGGGAAGTTCCTCTCGAAGAGCGTCACACGATGGGGCTCAATGTCAGCGGCGCACGCTCAGTTCTGCCTGAAGCGGGATCGTACAACTGGAGCGGCCCGACAGAACACTTCGTCGAAGTCCAACTGCCAGCGAGTGAGCAAGATGCTGGCTTTCCCGGTCCTGCATTGATGCACATCGCAATCTGGATGCCAGATGTTCCGAATGGAACCAAGGTGCCAATAATCGCCACAGTTCACCCTTACTACGACTTTGGCGGGGAAGGAGCGCCAGGCGCCGGTGAAGACTCCAATCCAAACACCGTCCCCGACGGAGGCATCGGCCAGTGGGTTCTCGACCAATTCGTCCCCTATGGGTTCGCTCTCGCACAAGTCTCGACCTTCGGCACAGGCAAATCAACCCACTGTCAAGATGTCAAGGGGCTAGGAGAACAGATTGGAATCCAAGCGGCCGTTGACTGGCTCGGCGAGCAGGAGTGGAGTAACGGCAATGTCGGCCTAATGGGAAAATCGTATGCCGGCACCACAAATTGGGAGGCGGCGCAAAATCCATCACCACATCTCAAGACAATCGTACCGATTTCAGGCTCAATCGGAGTCCAGCAGATGTTCTATCGGAACGGTAGCAGCGAGGCTCGCGCTATGCTCTACGATGTTCTCTACGAAGGAGCCACAACAGATGCCACAGAAGATGACATGCGAATGTGCAGCGACGATGTCATCGGCCCGATCTCACCGTTCACGACCTGGGCCGGAGCTGGCCTTGGAGGTGACCTGTGGAACGACTACTGGGACGAGCGCTACCACCTGCAGGATGTTCTCGACAACTACGAGGGAAGCGTCTACCTCGTCTGGGGATTCCAAGACTGGAATGTCGACCCGTACCACGCTTTCCCGACATTCAACAGGCTGAATGATGCCGGAATCCACACCAGAGCAATCATCGGCCAATGGGCGCATAATTACCCCGACCAACCAGACCGGCACGGTGACTTGGGAAGTGGGTATGGCGCGGAGGCATACCCCAACATGAGTCGTATGGATTGGGCGGTTGAGTTGTTCAACTGGTTCAACTTCTATCTCAAGGATGAGGGGCCCGAACCCACGGCGATAGCACAGGTCCAAACAAATGACGGGAACTGGCATTATGAGAATGAATGGCCACCAGAAGACCTCACATGGGAGAGGATTCCGCTCGACTCTGTTGACAGTTCTGGCAACTGGGTTTCCGCCACCATCTCCTCCACCTTCACGGTCCCTCCGTTCGAGGAAGACCTCCAAATCTCCGGACTTCCCACGCTCCACATGTCGGTGAGTTCACCCCTGATTCCATGCAACGGCGGGCAAATATTTGCCACGATGTACGACGATGAAACAGGCTTGCGCTTGGGCCATGCTACGATGGACTTGCGATATCGTGATGGTGGCTATGCTGCGAAGGCTGTCGTTCCCGGCCAAGCCTATACGATGCTGATGGAGTTCAATCCGTTGGATGTGACGCTGCCGGCGGGTCATTCGATTCGCGTTGATTTGACGGAGTCGGGTGAGGACTACCTTCCGTCGCCTTGCGCGGCGGTTGGAATCGGTGTTGCATTCAGCGAGTCGAGCGAACTCGGACTGCCGATTATCCACCGACCGTCGGCCGACCATCGATGGTTCACTGTTCCACAATTGGAAGTAGGCGAGGAGGCCTAGTCACTCTTCTGAGTCACCGCGCCCGTAGCTCTTGAACCAATCTTGATCCAACTCGTCCTCTCGGCGCTCAATTGTGTTTCTCAGAATAACTCCGTGGTGGGTGTGAAGCCTTCTGCCTCGCATCAAATTTTCAAATTCTTCCTCGATTTCGCGAAGTTCCGTAACAGATGAAATTGTGCCCAATCCTTTGTCAAGTCGGCGGAAGTTTCGACTTCTGTGGGTCCAGATTGCAGCGTAGATAGGAATCAATGCGATTGGGATAATCAATTCCGATGTAAGCGCTGACAGAAGCCAAGATAATGAAATTTCAAATCCTTCCTCGCTGTATTCTGTGGTGAGGCCCTCACCCTGCAGATAGAACCAACCAGTATTTCCACCATACAGGTTGAACGGAGTTGAACTCTCATCGAACGGGTCGCTACCCCTTTCCAACTCTGTTTTATCCAGCCAGCCGTCGTTGTCATCATCATCATCAATGACATCTGGTATGGTGTCAAAATCACTGTCAGGTGGAACTGAATCTGGATTGAATATGTCATACTTGATCAGCGCGTTGGATGCTGCTAACTCTTGGTTGTTGGTGATTCCATCACCGTCTATATCGTCGTCGAGAACATCTGGCACCCAGTCTCTATCAGTATCTATGCACCCGAACATATACTTCTTTGAAAGACCGTAGGTGTTTGGACAATCATCTGAGATGTTTGTTCCGGGCTGGTCGGTATATCCATCTTCATCGGTATCGTTCCATGCGTCGGGATGGTTAGGGAAAGCGTCGTCAACATCGGCTACTCCATCTCCGTCTGAGTCATCTTGTGCCTGAGCGGAGGGCAGAGCAATCAGCAGGAGGGCGAGGAGGAAGCTAAGACAGACCGAACCCCGACCCATGGTTTGGGACAGAGGCGCATTCTTATCAATCAATAAGTGAGTATCAATAGGTCTTGGCCTTCAAATAGAAGTGGCTTCCCCTTCAAATTGTGCAAAAGCAATTGGGGGCTATTGGTCTCGTTGTATGCTTGCTATTGGTCGCATGGTTGACCGGGTCTTTCGGCTCAGATGAATCAACAGAGAATCTCGACCAATTTCCCGAATTTTCTGGCGTCGCGGATGATGGAAACACATACTCATCGGACGACTACAAAGGGGCTCCATTCATCGTCCTGTTCACAGCAGAATGGTGCACACCATGCGACAAGACGATGCACGCGTTGAACTCCACTGTTGATGGCCCCATACTCGCGATGAGCACTGACCCTGCTGAGAACCCTAGCGGAATTTCTTTGCAGGAGTGGCACGAAAGAGTCGACGAATATGATGACGAGGAAAATAACACGGGTCAGAGCCTAGACTTCCCGTTCATGAAAGGGGTCGAGGCTGCCGAATATGCAAGAATCTCATCCACTCCATCAGTAGTTTTTGTCAACTCCGACGGCGGAATAGTCGCCATTCACAAGGGTGACTTGAGCGACCCCGAGGAGATTCGCACATACTGGGAATCTGCTGGTGGAACCGCTTGATGCGTGTTCTTGCATTTGAAGACAAAGAAGATATTGAAGCGCTGCTCATTTCGGGTGGTGTCGATTTTTCCAAACTGAATTTTGAGCAGCGTTGGAACAGTGAGAACGCCATCGATGTCATCCACGATTTCGCTCCCGATATTCTGTTGCTCGACCACTTCATGCCACCGATGCGTGGGTTGGCCGTTCTCGAGGCGGTGAATGAGGCGGCTGAGTCTGGCGAGTTGGAGCGACCGGCCACGATTGTGGGCATGAGCTCAGCAGGATTTGCTAACCGAGCGATGTCTGATGCTGGCGCCGATGTGGCGGTTCTCAAGTTCGACTTGGCTTCTCTCGACCTCTGGCCGCGGCAAGGGTGAATGCGAGCACCATCAACAGAAGGCTTGGGCCGGGCAGGATACCGGACTCCTCATCTTCTTCAACCGGAGGCGCAACTTGGTAGAGTGTGAAAACGTCACCGATTTCCCCCGCGTGTGTTTCGTATTCTACCGACATCGTCGTCGAATCGGCGGTGATGAACAGCATACCGTGAGTCTTCTCTCGATGATAGACCCATTCGGGTTGGTCGTCTGCGTAATCGTACAATCCACGGCCAGCAGTTCCCGCTATGACATGAATCGGGGCACCGGGTTCGGAGAAGTCAACACCGTTGTCGTCAACCCCTCTGTTTTGAACGGTTGAGTTGAGAACCGGCCAAGTTCGCTCGTGGAAGTGGTCGTGTCCCCAAATCACC
>CAUZUN010000015.1:0-9778 GCA_963583115.1 Candidatus Thalassarchaeaceae archaeon | reverse complement strand
TCACCGTTCCGCTCATCAATCCTACGCTCAACCACCTGAGGTGGCGAATTCGGCCTATTCTGCTCCCGTGGAAACGGTCTATCTGGGGTGTTGGAAAGGGGAGAACGAATCTGCATGGTTTTTAGTGAGTCCGCGAAACCGGGGTATTAGAGTCGAGGTGGCGGAATGAGCGATGATGACAAGAAGACACTGAGTCTCAAGGTAGCAAAAGCAATCCCAAGTGATGTAGGACATGGTAGGGCGAGGGTCCCGTTTGACAACGACCTGAATCTGAAGCCAGGCGATATAATTGAAATCAAGGGGAATGAAACGACGGCGGCAATCGTTTGGCGATGCCGTCCAGAAGATGCCAATCTTGGCGTCATTAGAGTTGATGGTATCATTCGCAAAAATGCGGGTGCACAACTCGGCTCGAACATCACGATTCGTAAGGTGGATGCGAAGCCTTGCCAACGGTTGACTCTCTCGCCTGTAATGGCGTCGAAGCAGAAGGTTCGCTTCGGCCCGGGAATCGAGGGATTTGCTCGACGAGGGCTGAACAAGCGACCGGTTGCGTCAGGCGACCGAATTTTCATCCCCGGCATGACGCTGTTTGCAGAAGCGCTTCCATTCGCGGTGATGCAAACCACTCCGAAGGGAATCGTTCAGGTTCTTCCAGAAACTGAGATTGTCATCAAGGATGAAGCGGTTGACGAAGAGGAAGCGGGTTCTGTCACTTCGATTACCTACGAAGACATCGGTGGACTTGGACGCGAACTGCAGAAAGTTCGTGAGATGATTGAACTTCCACTCAAACACCCGGTTCTGTTCCGAACACTCGGAATCGACCCGCCAAAAGGGGTTCTTCTGTATGGGCCGCCCGGTACTGGAAAGACGATGATTGCAAAGGCGGTTGCCAACGAGACCAATGCCCATTTCGCCTCTATCAACGGGCCAGAAATCATCAGCAAGTACTACGGTGAATCCGAAAAGCAACTCAGAGAGTTCTTCGACGATGCGGCAGAGAATGCGCCAGCAATCATCTTCATCGATGAGTTAGACAGTATTGCTCCAAAGAGAGAAGATGTAACAGGAGAAGTCGAGCGTCGTGTCGTCGCCCAACTGCTCACCCTGATGGATGGAATGCAAGGGCGCGACAATGTCATCGTCATCGGTGCGACAAACCGTCAGGATGCCATCGACCAAGCACTCAGGCGACCCGGCCGATTCGACCGTGAAATCTACATCGGAGTTCCGGACAAAAAGGGTCGAAAGGAAATCATCGACATTCACACTCGTAGCATGCCCATCTCGGACGACTTCGATGTCGATTGGGCGCTCGACAACACCTACGGATTTGTCGGCGCAGATATTTCTGCACTCGCCAGAGAAGCAGCGATGAAAGCGCTGAGGAGATATCTACCGGAAATCGACTTGGAAGAGGAGGAGGTTTCTCCAGAAGTTCTCGAGAAGATGGAGGTTAGGATGGCAGATTTCAAGTTGGCAATCAAGGATATCGAGCCGAGTGCTCTTCGAGAAATTTATGTCGAAGTCCCTGAGACGGGTTGGGAGGATGTCGGAGGTCTCGATGAGATCAAAGAGCGACTGAAGGAGAGTATCGAATGGCCTCTAACCAAACCTGATTTGTTCAAACACTTCGGAATCACACCACCAAGGGGAATTCTCCTATTCGGTGCACCCGGTACCGGAAAGACACTCATTGCTAGGGCAATCGCTCACGAAGCGAAAGCGAATTTCATCACCGTCAAGGGTCCTGAACTATTTTCAAAGTGGGTCGGCGAGTCTGAAAAAGCACTGCGTGAAGTCTTCAAGAAGGCGGCCCAAGCCGCTCCGAGCATCATCTTCCTCGATGAGTTTGAGAGCATCGGTGGCCACAGAAATGCTAGCGCCCAAGACGGTGGTCAAGTCACCAACCGAATTGTTGACCAACTGCTGACAAGCCTCGACGGTGTAGAATCCCTAGAAGGGGTGGTCGTGGTAGCCGCAACCAACAGACCGGAGATGATTGACCGAGCGTTGTTGAGGTCGGGCAGATTTGAGAGGGTACTGCATATCCCCCCCCCAGATGAAAACAGCCGCAAACAGATTCTTAAGATTCACACCAGAGAGATGCCTATTGGCAAGTTCGATGTTGGAAGCTTCGCCAAGGGGTTGGTGGACTACACCGGCGCCGACATAGAAGCGGTCTGCCGAGAAGCGGCTCTAATCGCCATGCGAGCAAATAAGAAAACCATCACCAAGAAGCACTTTGAGGATGCTATCAAGAGAGTTCGACCAACTGTCACGCCCGATATGCTGGAGTACTACCAAAAGTTGGAGACCAGCCTAACTAGTGGACTTGAGAGTGTCAAGCGAGTTGGGGATACGCTTTCAGGAATAGAGAGTGTGTGATTCACCATGACTGCTACCTTCGGCAGGGAGTTGGTTGGACTCGATGTCCTCGACTCCCGCGGAGACCAGTTGGGGACTGTTGCAGACATCTTACTGGACCTCTCATCCGGAGCAGTTCACACCCTAGTTATCGAACTGGATGGAGTGATCGATTCCAACCTGTTGCCTTGGCCATCGGAGGAAGGTTTGCTTCTTCTTCCAGCGAACGAAATCGACCGAGTAGGCCCCCAAGTTGTATTGAAGCGCTGAGTCGACCTCGATTCACCGTCGCACAACCGTATTAAGTCAGCCATAGACGTCGATTGACTGGACCTACGGTCCATCAGGTGTCCATATGGAAATGAGACCGGCTGACATCCTCGCTAGGATGAAGACACCGAAGTTCCGTAGAACGGCCGCGATGGTCTCGTTCTACACTGTTTTGGGACTTCTTGTGTTTACTCTCCTTGGAAGTTTCATCAATCCATCAGACTCTCAGTTGTCCGCCTACGATGAAGATTGGGACGACATCTCCGCCTTCCGCGCTGACCTAAATCAAATGGGAATCGAAACTCACAGTTTGGTGAGCAGTCCGATGTTGCTCGGTGAAATCGAGAATCCGGAAAGTACCGTGTTCGTCATCGCTGGAGTTGAGAAGGATACAATCAGTATTCCTCGATTCACTGGCGAAGCAGATATCATTCAATTCAAGGAGGCTGATGGTTACACAACAAGTGAAATCGCAGCGATTGCAAAGTTCGTGCAACTCGGTGGTACTCTTATCGTGATGGATGACTTTGGTTACAGTTCGGGGGTCGCCTCAGCATTCGGTTTGGAATACAGTGGCCACAAATTGTACGACGCTGGCGCTTGGACCCTCGATTACAATTACATCTGGATAAATGTGACAGATGGTTACACCTACGCTTCTGAAGTCTCCAATTCTTGGAAACACCCCTGTTTTGCAGACGCTGACTCAGACGGGTTTGTCGACCGCATCGACCCCGACCCCAACCATCCGGGCGTCCCGGGAGTCATGTCAATCACCGCCACCCAAGCAGGCCTATGCGCCCACCACATGACTGGTGATGGTGCCGCTCCATGGGATTTCAACCCTGGTTACAACCTGCTGACGAATAGCCCCTCCGCCTTCGACCCCGACCATTCGGCAGACGCCGAGAAACATCGTTACGGAATAGGCGCCTCTAGTACGGACTCCTACCTCGACATCAATGATGATGGAGACTTGACGGTGGGGCCGGCAGGCAGTGGGTTCGATGGTGACTTACAGGGTCCGTTCACAGTTTATGTGAAGTATTGTCTTAGCCAAGATTGCGACGAAGTTGACGCTGGCAGAGCACACTTCATCTCCGACGGTAGCCTACTCATCAACTCAGTCTACGACTACGAGAATAAATATGGCACCCAGCAGACTTCAATCGACGCCAACGACAACAGAAAGTGGGCACTCGACGCAGTTGCAGAAGCGCTGCTCGGCGAGAACGGCACATTGGCCGCTCCAGAGAGCGCGCAGGTAATCTTCGATGAGAGCAGGCATCAACAGACTTCTTTCATGGGTGACGCATACAATATGGTCTACTACATTCTAGTCTACTTCACAAGCGATTGGATGGCGATGCTCATTCTGTTCCTTTCACTATTCGTCGCCTTTGAGGCGGTCATCATTAGAAAGACCGACCCCGAACCTTGGAGACATGTATTCAGCATCATCTACTACGGATTCGGAGATGCCCGCAGGTATGGCTACTACAGCCGTGCCAACAAAGTCAAACAGGTACTTCTCTCAAGAGTGAGGAATCTCAACACCTTGACAAGGGAGGAGTTCGACGCTTTACCGGCGCGCGAATTGCAGAAGATGATCAATGACCCTGTGTTGGTGAAATTCGTCTTTGAGGACCGTAACTACTCTTTGGAACAGTTGGTTGCTGTAGTCAAGCGAGTCAAGATGTGGGGGCGCAAATAGCGAGGTGAATTCAGATGTGGACAAGAAAGGCAGCACTGATGCTAACCTCGGGAATCGCGTTGGTTCTCATCGGCATGATGATGTCAAACTTCCAGTTGATGGTAATTGGAATCTCATTCATCGCATTCCTCGCTATCAACAGCTGGGTCACGGGTCACGGAGAACTCGATATCATTCGAACTCTATCGGCTGACAATCTGTACAAGGGCGACGACCTGTATGTCGAACTCGCCATCACAAACACGGCGCGCCGAAGAACCCAGATGTTGGAAGTTTTCGACAATGTGCCCCACGAAATGAAGATGAAGAGCGGCCTCAATTACATGAAAATCAATCTCGGCCCCGGCCAGACTACACGGATTCGATATGTCCTGAGATGCCCGCTCCGCGGCCACTTCTCACTCGGCCCAATTTCACTTCGACACAGAAACTCGTTCAACCTATTCTCCGAAGAGATGTTCGTCGACCACCGGTCAGACATCATCGTCTTCCCCCAAGTCAGGGATGTCGAAGAGGCGATGGTCCGCAGCCGAACCCCGAAAATGTACACCGGTGCAACCACCCTCCGCACGCCGGGCCCCGGGACTGAATTCTACTCACTGAGAGAATATGTACCAGGTGACCCGTTCAAGAATATCAATTGGAAGGCGTACGCGCGCACTGGCGAATTGATGGTCAACGAGAAGTGCCGAGACGCTGTCACAGATGTCTTCATTCTGCTTGACAGCAGAGATGTCTCTAGAATTGGAACAGTTCTCAAGAATCCATTGGAGATGGGTACAGTCGCGGCCGCCTCTCTCGCATCGTATTTCATCCAGAGGCGGGATTCAGTGGCGCTTGCAGTCTACGACGACAGGCTCTCCTACCTGCCAGCAGATGGCGGCGACAAACAGTATTTCAAAATCCTCAGCAGTCTTGCCGGCGTCGCTCCAAAAGGCAACATGCCTCTTCAAGCGGTGACAAATGCACTGGCCCCGAGGTTCAGTAGGGGCAGCCCGGTGTTCATCATCTCGTCTCTTGAGGGGGATGGCACGGTACCCCATGCGGTGCGTGACTTGACAGGGCGAGGCCACGAAATGATAATCCTCAGCCCATCGAGCATCGACTACGAGCGGCTTGTCAGCAGAATCCCAAGAATGTCCTACGAAGTGATGAAACTTGAACGGCAAAACCGTTTGACTGCGCTCGCTGGATTCGGTGCGCGTGTCATCGATTGGATGCCTGATGTTGAGTTGTCACAGGCGCTTCTTCAAGTGAAAATGGTATGAGGTGAAAAGAGATGGCAGGCGAGGTTGAACTTCAGGAAGAAGGGATCCGTTCCCTCCATCTCAAGATGTTAAGGAAGCAGTGGCAAGTCGTTACTCTGCAAGTCATCGCAACTCTTTCTCTCATCTGGCTCTTCCTGCAACTCGGAGATACCTTCGGCTCATGCGACCCTGCTCATGTGAATTCAGAAGGTGGCGCAATTTGGTGCCCAGCACTCGACCACACGATGTCACTCGACCTGTTCCAGGCAATACTGGCGAACGAAGTCCCCGGATACGACCTTCCACTACCCGACTTCTTCACCGGTCAAGGTAACGCAGGCCCCGGACGATACTATGTCCCACTCCTGCTCTGTGCCGTGCTGACCGCTGGCTGGGTGTTCCTCAACCTTCAGGCTCCTCGACTACGCCGCAAGGTGATGCTCGGAGTTCTTGTCGGACTGATTCTCTTCCTCGCCGGTCGCATGCTCCTTGGATGGATGTTTGGCATGCTCTTCAGTTGGGATTTGTACTGGCCGATATCGGCTGACGGAACCCGCAACCACGCCCAAACGCTGGTCTACCCGTTGGTTCTGTATACGCAAATTTTCATCGTCGCGCTCTATCTCACTCCAGTTTGGACTGGTATGATGGGAATTTGGGGCCTCTCAAAGAGAATGATTGGATGGTCGTTAGGGACTACACTCGTCTATCTCGGACTTCATGCGCTGCTCTCGTTTGAAGCGGTCACAGTCTACTTCGATGTGGGATTGCTACAACTACCGCCGCAAATCAGTGACCAGATGATATTCGGTGGAATGGTTTCCGCTTCGATTTGGCCGCTCCTCCTCATGGCAATGCTGCTGTTGATCTATTCGGAATCCGGATTCGCAGTCATCAGACATCTAGAATACGCCTTCAGACTGCCAGAGTCATGCAAGAAAGACCCGGAATATGTTAGGCAGTTCGACAACCTGCTGAACAACCACCTCATCCACACTGTCGGTATCTTCCTAACGGTCGCGATGTGCGCAATGCTCGCCCTCAACTTCGATGACTTCTTACTCGGGTTCGTGAGTATTTTTGGGTCCTCACAATGGAGTGGACAAGTTCAGGAATCACTTGAATTGCAACTGACCTACGGGAAAGTAATCTCTGCCATGTTGTTGCTCATCTTCGTCGCTGGGCTCCGCTTCGTGGTGCCATGGCAGCGAGTGATGGGGCTCGTTGAGACCTATTTGCCGCAACTCACCAACATCGGTGGGCGCAGGGAATGAGCTAATTAGCTCTTAGTTTCAACGCCAATTTCCTCTAAATCCTCAACGAATTATCGCCGAGCTCTTTGGCTGAAACCCGTTCACTTACGAGTGGCAGCGGCATGAATCGGAATCAGTAGAAGTCGAGCGACCACAAAGCCAAGAATCGGCAATCCACAAAACGCCAACAGGATTTGCAGGATACCCCCAATTGGGAAGTCAGCGGCGAGGGTGGGGCGAATCAGAAGTAGGGCGGTCAACAGGCACGCTGTGGTCACCAGTCTTTCGAGAAGCAGAGGGTAGGGCCGGTTAGCGGTTAGGTCAACCCCGGGCAGCGGTTCTGCGCCATCGGCAGGGTCATCCTCGTCAGTCATCGGCCCAGCCATTGAGGTCACCTCAGAGGTCAAGGTCGGAAAGTTCGTCTTCAAGCGAGTCGAGTTCAGTTCTCATCTCCGCATCGGCGGGCGGTGGAACCCCATTCACCGTATCATCTCGAACGGAGGCGTCCGAATCCATGTCGGCCAATTCCTTCTCCAAGATTGCAAGGTCACTCAATTCCGCAGCGGTTCCGAGTACATCTGCTGAAGGAAGTCCGGAGGTCACACGGCTTGTCAAGTCAATTCCATCTTTGTCGGCAGGAGCATCGATTGGTTGCCAAGTTTGGCTCGTGTCAGTGGGCCGTACCTCGGTAACGGCTGGCTCATCCGGTGTAGATAGGGCGGCACCAGAATTGTCATCGAAGGCGATGGCGACTTCATCTCCGGCTGCATTCATGTGCGAGATTGCCTCGTTGTTGATGGCGGGTCGCTCGACATGGGTGAGGGCATGAGACTCGAAGGGTAGCATTCCGCTGTGCTGGAAATTCCAAAGAATACCGACCGGGTCGTCGTTTGTCAGTCCACTCTCTTCAAGACGCATCTTCAGTTGCTCCAACACTTCCACGGTCTGCTCAAGGCCGACGGCTTCGCCACTGGTTCTGCGGTCCGAATCGATGTAGATGTCATCGAGTGATTGCCGAATTAGGCGGTTTACTTCGCGTGATACGCTTGGGAGGGCCTCGGGCATGTGGGAAATTTTCTCGAGAGGCCCGACCTGGTCGGCAGGGAGTCCTAATTCGACCATTTGTCGCAGGACCTCCCTCAATTGCATCAGCATGGTGACTGACTGCTCGTATTCGTTGAGGATGTTCTCCAAATCGAGTACGACATGAGATACCGTTTCTGCGAGCCGATTTTCGAGTCGGTTTTGGACCGACCAGCGAGTTAGGCTACGGACAGTGTCAGCAGTTTCGGGCGCTTGGCTACTGAGCAAATCCATGACTTCAGTCGAGAGCAGATATCGAGGGGTTTTGGCGACCTCGTCGACGGTATGCTGGATGATTTGTAATCCTCTTTCGACTGCTCGGTCGAGTAATACTACACTGAATCCTCTTGAGCGAGCAGCACTCATTCTGTCAAGAACAGGCTCGAGTTGGGCGAGTCCGGTCTCATCACCGAGCAGTGCTTGGGCGAGTGGTTCTTCGGAGAGTCGAGCACGGATTCTCTCCGCTTCAGCGAGGTCGACGAGAGCCAATTCGTGAGCGTCTTGCAACTCTTCGGATTGTTCAATCAACATTCGAAGTTCGGCCTCTGCTCCACCCCTTCTGGTATCGAGGTCGCCGAGTTCTCGCATAAGTTGGCGGCGTTCCTCCATCAATTCACGAAGTTCCGACTGGAGCAGCGTGTGCTTACGGTCCATCTCGGCGCAGCGCAGTCGCTCCTCTTCAAGATTGGAACGGCTGGAGTGCGCTTCGCCCTCAAGAGATGTCATTTCATCGCGGCGTTGTTCAACCCGGCGCTCAAGTTCGTTGAGGTCGGCTTGTGCCCGGCGATGGCGCTCTCGTTGTGCGTTTACCTGCTCATGTAAGACACGCTGGACTCGTTCGTCGTCATCACTGAGTCTGCGAACTTCGGCCAGTCTTGATTCGGCTGCGTCCAACTCGGATTTTGCTCTTGCTTCCTCGCTCAACAGACCTTCAAGGGCCTCCAAGAGTTGACTCCTCGATTCCATTTCCCCAAGAGCACCGGCCAGCTCTTCGGCTCGGCCCTTGATTTGATGTTCAAGTTCTGATACGCGGCGAGCGAGTCGCTCAGCACGCGCAGCCTGCTCTTCGGCGCTCGCCTGTTCCTCACGGATTCTCATCGTTGAATCATCGAGTTGTTTGGAAAGGTCCAAGCGGCTATCGCGGCCCTCTTCCATCATCTCCTGTAGAGCGGCGACTTCTCCTTTGACTTCGTCTCTTTCAGTCCGGGCTGCAACGATTTCATCTTTGGCCTTCGACATATCACGGCCACCTCGCGCCAAGTCTTCCTGAAGACGCTGGATTCTGATCTGTAATTCTGCAACCACCGGCCCCATCAATGACTTGCGGGTCGTACCTGGTAGACCAGTAGCCGCATCTTCGGTCTCAATCAATTTCCAGACCTTTCGGCCCTCTTGCATGGTCTCCACTCCGAGTTCGAAACCGTAGAGGGTATCGAGTCGGCCTTGGAGGAGTTTTTTGCGGTCGTCGGAGCGGGTTCGGCAGGTGGCAATTGTATCGCAAAGGGTAGCGAGTGAGTAGTCTTCGATTGTGGAGGAACGGAGCAGTAGCCGCATCGTCCGGTCGAGGCGAACGAGCCGGAGTCGGTTGGAGGAGGAAGTTGCCCGTGTCACCGCACCCTCGCAGGAATCTGCACCCTTTGCACGGATGCCTACCGGAATTCCCTCTACAAGAGTGATGGAAACCGGCTCGCCTTCCATCGGCACCGATTCCAAGTGTCCTGTCACAGATTCATCCTTCGCTACTCTGAGATGAGAAATCATCTGGTCGATTCCTCCCCGTGAATCCTTCACCTCAATTCCGTCAGGAAGAGGCTCGGCAGCATCATCCGATGTGATGCCGG
>CAUZUN010000014.1:0-9882 GCA_963583115.1 Candidatus Thalassarchaeaceae archaeon | reverse complement strand
TTGCAAGTTCGGCGATACGCTTCTCGGCATCAGCATGTTGAGTGCGGAAAGAAGCGCCGAGTTGCTCTCTATCATCTTCTGAAATTAGACCTTGTAGGCGCATCTCCGAGAGGCGCCGCAAGGCTGCCCTGCAGCCGATTGATTCAGCCAATGCGACTTCGTATTCGACTTCTGATTCCGATGGAGCACCGCTTATTCCCAACTTGCTGAGAAGCGGGCGCATTGTAAGTCCTTGAACAACAAGAGTCCACAGAACCACCGCGAAGGTCACAATCAACATCACTTCGTAGACCTCTTCGGAAAGGAACACCTTGCCTTCAAACCCAGCGAGGGTTGTGCCGTCGTGTACAATGTGAGAGAGGAGCAATAGAAGTGCGATGGGGATACTTCCTCGAAGTCCGCCCCAGAAAATTGCAACTTGCCAGCGAGGCGATATCGGTTGTTGTTTTGAGAGATTGGAAAGCGAGGTGAGTGGGAACACCACGAGCCTAGCAATAAGTGCCGCGCCAATGCCAATCGCAGCGAGATACAATGTGTCCATAGTTGGGGCCAAAACACTCTGTAATTCAAATCCGATGAGAAGGAACAGAACGCTGTTGATGAGAAATGCCACGACTTCCCAAAAGTGGTGTAAACCTATCCTTGCGGTTGCGGTCATACCCTGTTTCACACCTTGGTTGCCGAGCAAGAGGCCGGCCACCACAACTGCGATTACGCCCGAGCCGTGCAACATTTCCGCTAGAAGAAATGAGCCGAAGGCGAGAGCAACGGTCAACGCAATCTCCACGAGATGGTCTTCAGTAGATGCTAACAGCGCATTCGCAACCATGCCTAGAACAGCGCCGACGATGAGCCCGATTGTCACTACCATCAGGAAAGAGGCGGTCGCTTCAGTAAACAATTCTCCAGCGGTAAATTGGCCGCCAGCGAGTATCGTCAAAACTGCTACGAGTAGGATATTGAAGATGACAACTGCAGTTCCATCGTTGAACAGCGACTCTCCTTCGATTAAAACCGACAGACGCTTTGGAGCACCCAAAGTGCGTACCAACGCTAGCACACTCACCGGGTCAGTCGCTGCGAGTATGGAACCGAGCAACATCCCGTACAAGAGGCCGTTATCCTCACCCCACCAAACGAGCCGCCAAAGGATGAGCCCAATGATCACCGTATTCAACAGAACTCCGGGAATCGCCAGTAACGCAATCGGACGCCAATTGGATTTCAATTTTTCAAAATGCATCCCAGCGGCGCCCTCAAAGAGCAGCGGTGGAAGCAATATGAACAGAATCAATTCAGCAGAAAGCAACCCGCCACCCAAATCAACTCCAGATAGCAGAGAGCCGCCGAGCCAACCGAGCACTAACCCGACAAGAACCAGCGCAATTGTGTAGGGGAGGCGGACCCATCGAAGGCCAAGTGCGACCAAGAGGGCGAGGATGAGTGAGCCGAGAAGGCCCGCGAGCCAGGTGGGTGGGATGGCTGTCATGTGGCTGCCGAACTTTTGTAGGCTGTTCAACTTGACGCAAAATCAAATGTGAAAACCGGCGACTATTGTATAGTTGGAATTCCCCAACAATTCCAGGGCTGTGAACAACTTCGATAGAAGGTCCCAAACCGAGATGGAATCAACTTCGATAGAATACCGCGACATTTCCGCGCGAGTGGACGACCGTGGAAGAAGACCCTTCAGCGAGGGATGCCCAAACCGCTGCCCGTTCCGTCGAGTTTTCTGCCAGCCCCCGGTTCAGTTTCGCCTTGACTAACTCACGCCTCTCCAACTGTGAATCCAACTCGCTGACTATTGCCTCCGTAAGGCCGGACTTTCCGACACGGACGGAAATTTTCAGTTCCTGGCTTTTTGCAGCCCTCGTTATTCTGGCGGGAATTTTGCTCATTTTTTGGCCTCCATTCTGTTGGTTAGTTATCGGTCACACATCTCTAGTCGAAGGGGTGTGTTCGGAATCGGGGTTTGTGGTTTTACTGTGGTCGGGGCCACAGCGATTAATGCGACCACATTTGAGACATGTGATGATTGTCACTTTGCCTCGCACGCGTACACGGCAAGTGACTGATGGCCGGAGTGCGTTTTGGCAATCTCTGCAAATCCATGAGCGCCGCCCTTTAGGCAATCCAAGACGATGGCGGCGCGAGAGACTGATGATATCTCGCGCTGCGCTTTTGAGCAATTCTGGAGAGTTTGTAGATGGGCTTGCAAGAATCGACTCCAACTGTTGGCGGGAAGCGGTTGCACGGACTCGTCGCTGTTGAGCATTTCGTGCTCGATTTCTACGGCCTCTCCCCATTCTATCCACCTCCCCTTTGAGTTCATTCAACTTGCTGAATATTCAATTTTGATTAACACTTCTAGAGTGTGGCAACTACCGCGGCAACTTCAGCACCCACCGATGCGATATCTTGGTCACCGTTGACCGCAGTGTAGAGGTCGCGGGCGCGATACCATTCAGCGAGTGGCGCAGTTTGACTGTGGTACGCTTCCAAACGCGAAAGTACGGTCTCTTCGTTGTCATCCTTTCTTTGGATGAGGCGGTCAGCGATTTCAGCAGGAGCCGGCTTGAATGTGATGTGATAGATGTCGCCAGTCTTAGGGTCCATTCGACGGCCAACGATTCGGTCCACGATTGCTCTGTCTGGAACTTCGATTGCTACCACAAGCCCGACTGTGGCGATTTCAGCGAGTGCTTCAGCCTGTGTAATCGTCCGTGGAAAGCCGTCGAAAAGTACACCTTCTGCTGCGTCGGGCTGCTTCAAACGCTCCTCTATCAGTCCGATGATGACCTCGTCTGGAACCAATTCGCCGGCCTCCATGTAGACCTTCGCTGCAAGCCCCAAAGGGGAGCTGTCCGCAAGCGCTGCGCGCAACATATCTCCGGTCGATACCTGAGGTTTACCAGTCGCCTCAACAATCGCGGTGGCTTGAGTCCCCTTGCCGGCGCCGGGCGGCCCAAACAGGACAATTGACTGACTCATAACGAAGGCGACTCAAATGCCCCAAATAAGGATTTCAATACCGATTGACAACTGATAATGTTGGAGAACCAGAAGAAATTGTCACCCAAGTTTTGGAGGGCGACCCGGTGGCGGGGGTGCGGCGCCCGGAGGTGGCGGAGGTGCACCACTACCCGGAGTTGGCGGGGCTGATAGACTGCCAGGAGGCGGTGGCGCTGCGGCGGCACCGGGTGGCGGTGGTGGAGAGCCGAGTGGAGCGAGTGCAGACTCTGCGAGTGCCGCTGCAATCTCTTCTGCAGATACTGACCCCGAAACCATATCGTCATCGGGTGTGCCCGTATCTAGCGCTGCTTCTCGTCGCTGTTCGACGCTTCCGAGTGAGCCATCGTCGCTTCCGAGGATTTCCTCGCCGGCATCAATTCCACCACCGGTTCGGCGCAATTTCATCACCCCGACAATCAGAACTGAGAGAAGGACCAGTGCGAATGCTCCGACTGCCCAACCGGGGACACCCGCCGCTTCGAGGAATGAAAACAGGCCATCATCGCTGGATAAAGTGGTTGAACTAATTCGGATTTCGACGCTGGCATTCGTGAGAGTAATTCCATCACCACTCGATGGAGTCGCAAGAATTGTCAGCGTGCTTGTTGAAGCCGCTCCATCATTCTGCAGTGAGTATTCGTAGGTCTTGGATTGCCCAGCGCCAAGTGACTGAATCGTGCTGAGTCCGGTCAATAGCCAACCCTCGGGTGTATCAGCCTCAAAATCGACCTTGCAAGCAACATTTCCGCCGTTTGTGACAGTCAGATTTCCGGTTCTTGTCTCGCCATCAGCCAACCGCTCAAACTCGCTGACATCCGAGCTCAAGGAGAGCCATGCACTCTTCCCGACTTCCACGCCGACGCTCGCGATTCGCACTACCTCCACCCCTTCCGAAGTTCTCCCCGTAACCAGTAAGGTGATTGTCTCGGAATGGATGCCAGCAGGAGTTCCCTCCGGCAATACCACTGAGATTTGTAGGGAATCACTTCGATGCATTCCTATTGCGCTATCTGGCGCAGTTTGGAACCCTACTTGCCACCCTTCGGGCACAGTTCCAAACTCCCATTCAAGCAAGAGTGGCACATTTCCGATGTTAGCGTAGGTGAATGTGGCGTATCCAGAACTACCCAAGTTGACCAGCATGAGGCCGGACTCGGGAGGTGAAAGTTCGAGGTCGGGGCGTTCCTCAACTACGAGGTCGGTGCGGTTTTGGAGGAAATTGGACATTGTGAGTTGGGTTCTGAGATTGATGAGGTTGGAATCACCATTCGCCACATTTGCCGGCACATGAACTTGAATTCGGCATCCTATGTCGCCACCCGCTGGCAGCACCAACTGCAGGTTCCTGTCATCCTGTTGAGCGCCGCAGAAGATACCCAACGGCCAGTCAGAGCGCTCTGGAGTCACCTGTAAGGCGAGGGTAATTGGAACATTGCCGAGATTCTTGACATCGACGGTCAAGTTGAGGTCTTGGTCGTTGCTGACCGCCTCGTCAAGCGCATTGCCCGAAGGGCCAACAGGGGTTCCATCAGACGAGTAGAGGTCTACTGAGAACGCCTCCAACTGATTCACCGTCACAACCGCCGAATCCGTCACCGTCAGGCTCGGAACAGTCGAATGAGAAGTGACACAGGTCACATCTTCGGTAACGCCTGCCGCCGGCTCGCCGCCAGAAACTTGGGGCACCCGGATTCGGACCGATACAGGAACGCTTTGGAGACGGGCGAGAGGCTCGAGTGTAAGTGAAGAGGAATTTCCGTTTCCGAGTTCAATAGCCCAGCGGTTTGGAGTTTCACAACTCATTTCGTAACTGGTCGGTGAATTCCCGGGATTCATCACCGAAACCGAGAATGTTGCAATCGCACCTGGCACAGCACTCAAGCCAGCAGTTCCAGCAGCAAGAGTCAGCATTCCCGGTACATCTTCGACGATAATCGTGAGTCGAACAGTGTGTGATACGGCCGGATTTGAGCGGTACCACGCAGTCACATCTACGACATAAGTCCCAGGTAAAGCGTACAATGGCAGAGGTGTCGCGGTGAGGTCTGCCGACTCATCGCGCAGTGTAATCTCAACTTCAACTGACGAATTGACTCCACCGAGTGCGTCCAACTCGTAGTAAGGTTCGATATCTAAGAATTTCAACCATTCATCGGATGGTGCATCCAAGATTCCGTCTGCCCGAACGAATTGGACTGGAGTGACGCGCATATCGATGCTCTCGCTTGAAGTGCCCTCGTTCGCCACCTTAATTCTAAATTTCACCTCATCATCCAATGATGGGTCGAGCGAGCGACTCATCGCTTCGGTCAGTTCCGTCTCACCAACTGGTAGATTGCCGGACTCAAGATAGGGAGTGACTCGGACTCCAATCGCTGAAACATTCAGCGCCAAGTCGTAGATGTTGTTATTCTGTCCTTGAGTGAAATCGTTTGGTTCATCGATTGCATTATCGGCATCGATTGTCAGCCGTAGATTGTGAATTCCTGTTGATTGGAAGGCGTGTGTGAAGACCAAAGAATCGCCAGAACCGCCAGCGAGTCCGGGTTTGATCTCATCTCGCAACATCTGGCCTGTTGTCAAATCCTCGACCGTCACCCGATAGGAGCCGGTTGTCGCAGGCGCTTGGTTAACCCAATTGGCTCCGATTAGTAGTGTGTCGCTCTCCAAAGGTTCGGTCGCTGAACACCAGAGACTAGCGCTGACCGTCGCCAAATCAGAGACTGGATTTTCATTACCCATCGCAGTTATCACGACGGCAAACGACTGCCCACTTCCACCACTGTTCGATACCTGAATCGACCAGTTTCCAGTTTGTGTGCTACCGAGTTTCACCCTCTCAACGGTGTTCAAAGAATCGTAAGAGCCACCCGTATTGGAAAAGCCATTTTGGAACACATTACCCTTGTACTGAGTTCCGTCGGGAGCCTGCACGAGGAGGTCGAGGTCATTGACGAGGCGGGAAGAAGACTGGCCTGCTGAGGAGGAGCCTTCGCGGTCGTTCCACACTAGGGTGACTGAGATGCCGTATGCGCCGTCGATACTGTAGGTGTAGAGGTAGGAATAGCCGGGGCTCAAACTTTGGTCCTGGTCGTAAAATGTGTTCAGTGCCAAAATTCCATTCATCGGGTAAATGCTGCGCTGCAAATCTACCTGCCCCCACCCCTCATACTCGTTCGGAATGTCTGCGCTTCCCAAATCCTTGGCACCATTGATGACGATGGCGCGGATTAAGTCCGAGCGCGGATTGTTGAGATTCATTTCGGTTCGAAGGAACTGGCGAACCAAGACTGTCGCACCGGCGGCAACTGGTGTCGCTGTGCTGGAGCCATCCGCTGACATATACATCGGGTCGTTGTTGCCGTGACGGGCTGAGGAACATGAGGGTCCTGCTGGGTATTGCGCCTCCTCGGCGCGGGCCGAGCAGATTTGCACGCCGGGTGCTACGACATCGGGTTTGACTCGACCGTCGAGTGTCTCACCGCGGCTTGAGAAGGAGGCTACTTGGCCTGCCGAAGCAGTCCCGGGTCGACCGGTGGTTGAAGCACCGACGGTCAGGACATTCTTGGCGGTTGAAGGGGGAGATACTGTGTTGGAGCCTTGTGCGCCTTCGTTACCTACAGCGAAGAGAACTGTGTAGTCGCCATAGTTGTACATGAATGAATCAGCAGAACGGCTGTCGCTGGTGTATTGGCCTGGCGAATTTTGAGCACCCCAAGAATTGGATTGAACGCTTGCGGACTGTTGTCGAGAGTGCTGGAACATACTGTAGAGAGAACCGTAGCGAGCTAATTGACCAGACTGGTCATGCTCAAGTTGGTAGAAGTGGAATGTTGTCGCTGGAGCGATACCCTCAGTCGATGAATCTCCTGAACCGTCGCCGAGCATAGAGGCTGCAACATGGGTGCCATGGCCGGTGTTCATGTCGGCAGCGGAATTGTCGGGTCCGAAATTGTTGTAGATGGCTCGGACTCGACCGGTGAAATCTCCATGGTCTGCATCGAGGCCAGAATCGGAGATTGCGGCGACTTCACCAGACCCATTGAGACCGCCGTTGTGATTGTTGACAACTTCATCGACCCGCACGATGTTTCGAGCGTAATTGTTCTCAAGTGAAATTGGTGAATGCAGTTCAGAAAACAGAATCCTGCCATCGTTGGCAAACACCGACAGCCAAGCAGCATCGACGCCGCGAACTTGACAGAGCCAACCGTCGCAGAAGACAAACTCAGCGCCGGTCAGTTCCAAATTCGCCCTAAGGTCGTCCACCTGTTCCAAATTGAGGTCGCCGGCCGGGGTGATGTCGACATCGATGAGTGGTAGAGGGGAAAGTGGGTCCGACTCAAGTGCTGCCATTCCGACCTCCAAAAGTTCCGGAGAGAGCCTCCAACCGGGGTGCTGGATGACTAACGACCTAATCCCGGGGTGTCCTGCCAGTTCTTCCATCGCCACCGCCGCTGCGGTTGCATCGGAGGGTAGCCGGACGAGATAGGCGTCGTCTGGAATATGGTCGAGGTCGAACAGACCGAGTTGGGCCGACAGTTCTTCGAGCAAAGCGTAGTCATGTTCGACGAGTTGCACGATTAGGAATCGTGTGTTCTCTACATCGAATGAATCACGGAATTCAGCGGGGGGGAGAGGTGGTTGTTCGCTGGTCGGATCGAATGAGCCCATGGCGGTGTGAATCTTGCCGTCACCATTACGAAGCGGGACCGTTTTACTCAGCGTAGGTTGGGTTGATTGCCAGTTTGCAGCAGCCTCTTCTGCAGTCCACAAAGGGGTGGAATCTAGGAGTGGTAGGGGGATTTCAGCAGGCGGTGAGTCCCCATTCGGGCCCGAACTTGCGAGGGATGCCCACGAAGTGGTGAGCAACAGAAAGATGAGTGAAAGTGCGAAACATGCTCTACGCATGACTTCCTCGACTCGACATTCCCCTTTTGATGATTGACGCTCTTAGAGCGTCGGTTGATTCAGTCGATTTGACTGAAGTATTCACTTAAGTTTGACCCAATTTCTCACAACATCGGCCGCGGGCGCAGCGGCCGATGTGCTTCGCTGAGAGCGAGAAACATGATTGCAAAGCTCTTCGGCAGGAGCGCCACGCGAAAGTGTTTGGTGTTCATTGACTTCACCTCAATTGTGCTTTCCAAACTTTTGGTTCTCACTTTTGAATTACATTCCACCCGCTAACAGAATGCTTTGCATTCTTGGCGCCCTGAACCTTCCTTCGCTTTGCTCAGTCTAGGATTCAGGACGAAGGGTTCAGTCGTTTGAATTGTCATCGGTGGAAATCTCCCTACCGGCCGCTATGGCGGTCGGTGTTGTGAGAGCACTTCACAGAACTCGCAACGAAAAGACCAACGGAAACTCAGAGTCCGTAATATGAATCGATTGCTGCATCGGTCTTGGCAACAGAGGCCCGCCAATCGGATTCAGTTCCCATCAAAGCGCGGATGCAGTCGACATTCTCTGGAATGACATCGGATTCCTGATGAATCGCCTGGAAATAGTAAAGCCTGTCACCCTGCAGGCTGACGCCATCTTCCCAAACGAAAATCTCGTGCAAATCGCCCCACTTCCGCCCGATGTCACGCGCCATTTCCATGACTTCCGCGGTCGTCGTAATCCCGTTCTCAGCCCCATGCATGATGATGACTCGTGGGGTCTCCCTCCACATCTCAAGAATACTCTCTGTCGTGAGCCCATGACCTGCAGGCAGGTCAGCGATAATGGCGTGTGTGTGCATAATCGTAGTCGGCACCGCCACAGCGAGTGAATTGATTACAATCTCCGGCTTCACCGTCATCACATCTGGACCGTGGTGACTCGGTACTTTCAGCACCGGCTTGATGGCGTTGATAGGCCCCTTTCCGGAGTCGCCGGGGTCAGCAGCCCGTCGAATCATCGTGCACTCGACTTTGAGTGAGCCGCAGTGCTCGTAGAGCGGAACGAGTGTGCGTGAGAGGCCTGTGGTATTGCAGGAGACAACCCGGGTGCCCTCGACATTGAGGTTCTCAGCGTGGTTGGCCGAACTCGTGTAGGAACGGCCGGTGAGCGCGTGTTTTTCGCCACCTTGAAACATGTACTTCACCCCAGCAGCCCGGTATTTTGCTAGGTTCTCTTCGCCCATTTTTCCGGGTGAACAATCGACGACGACATCCGCTATTGCGAGAAGGTCTGATATGCCGCCCGAGCATTCGTAACCCTTTGCTGCGAAGCGAGCGATTCGCTCTTCATCGTCAAAAGTACAGTAGAGAGGGAAGCCCTTCTTCACGGCTAGGTCACAACCAAACGAAGGACCGGTTTTTGTCACACCGACAATTTCCATGTCATCTTGCGCGTCAACCGCATCAGCGACACGCTTTCCAATCGTTCCAAATCCATTGATTGCGACTTTGATTCCACTCATTCCCACTACCCAACCACCCCAAAGGGTAAGCCGAGGGCGGCTGACACCCGCCCATAGACATTACCGCGCGAATGAAAGTTTTATTTTGGAAGGAATTGAGCGATTCTTGCTGCTATGAGGTGAATTTCACAACCTCTTTTTCCTGTCCACAATGCCAATTTTCCCCAAAAGTAGCCTTTTTGGCTCGATTGGAATAGTTGGAAAACTGTTCCCAGAGAGTTGAGGGCGGGGGTTATCATCAAGAGGGAATGATGCGGGGGCAGACGTGAGGCGAAGCGATGCGAGAGGAGATAGCGAAAAGCCTCAAGTTGAATCGCGAGTTATCTACGCTTCTTGTGATGGCTCTAAAATCCGATACAGCAATCAAAATCGGCTGGGGCAAAGCGAACGATCCGCGACCGCGCGATGGAGAGATGGGTGTCGCACCTCACCTACCCGATCGAGCGCGGGTCCGGATGCTC
>CAUZUN010000013.1:0-10591 GCA_963583115.1 Candidatus Thalassarchaeaceae archaeon | reverse complement strand
CGCGCAAATCGTGCAACAGCGAGGCATTGAAGCACTCATCTGCCTGATGGCGCGAGGTGTCGGCGAAGACACCGCTACCCGTATTCTACGCAGAGTCCCGAGGAATCAACGAGAGGTGTTGCTTCGAACCATCCACGATGCAGAGTTAACATACGCGAGGACGAGGAGATACTGGGGCTAAGGACAGGTCCCACAGAAAAACAGGTTGAACCATCAGCTACCTGTCGAATCATTCTCGCAATCAGAGTTCGGTCGCTTCACATGGGTGAGCGAGAGTGCGGTGGCTAGCAGCACGGAGAGAATGATGCTGATGCCGAGCAGCTGACCTGTGTATTTCGCCGGCGGGAACTCGGCGAATCCCAACAGTACGAAGACCGAGACGGAGGTGAGGGCAGCCCCCCATCTGGCCGAGGTGTCACTGCGCGTAGGAGGATGGTCTAAACTGGCGTGTGAGAGGTAGTCGGCGGCAAATCCCATTCCCAAGAGGACGACCGGCGCGGTGTGGACTCCCCGGCCTCCGACCATGCTAGCCAACCCGTCGACTGCTGCACCTATGGCGACAGCCCCTATGGCAATCCTAGCAGCGCGTGACTTTGAGCGAAGGACGAACATCGAGACGAAGAAAACGGCGATTCCCGCAGCGAGGATCTGGCCCGCCCTCGCCTCGTCGAACGCCTTGGCGAGAATCGCTCCGGTGACCAAGTCACCACCGACTCCTCCTGAAAGTTCGTTCTGGACTAGCAAGCCCTCGACATCCTCGGCGAAGAGCAGTACAGCATTTGGATTCCTGATGTCTACAAGTGCCGCTACCGCCACCCCCGTA
Source organism: Candidatus Thalassarchaeaceae archaeon (assembly GCA_963583115.1). Classification (GTDB taxonomy): domain Archaea; phylum Thermoplasmatota; class Poseidoniia; order Poseidoniales; family Thalassarchaeaceae; genus MGIIb-Q1. Next base: position 9,768 of record CAUZUN010000013.1, on the reverse strand, counting down.
GTGACGCCGTCTCGCTGAAGCCTTGTATCCCGCACGATAATCGAGCCGATCTCAGTGGCGCTAAGCCCGTCTATGGTCGCTCCTTCAGTGTCACTATCGTGGAAGGGTACACCCAACACCATCGGGGAGCGAGTCATCCCGGTGTCATAGGTGATGACACTCGGATGTTGACCGAGTTGTCGTTGCAAGTCCTGCACCTTCAGCAGGTCCTCAGTTGAGTCACCCTCCACATCAATTACAATCCAGGCAACCGAACTTGAGGCGAGCATGTACTTTGACTGCAAATCCTCCATCTTGTCTATCTCTGGATGGTCCTCGGGCAGAACCTGATTGAAGTCGAGCACCTCGACACCAGATGGCGAGACCAAGACGATGGCAGCGAGTACCAGCAGAAGCGCTGGCCAAGACCATGCGGCTCGGGCATCATCCGTGAGAGTACTGTCGATAGAGGTGAACTCAATCTTGGTGCGGCGGCGGAGGTAAAATTCCTCGAGGATGAAGCGGGTAACCAGCCAGTCGAGAATAATGCCCACGGCAATGACGATGGCAAGTGTCTTCTGAGCCTTGACCGGTGAGAATATGGCAAGTGAGACCGCGGCAACGGTGGTCAGCATTGCGATGAAGAGCATTGAGCGCACCTCCTCCTTTTCACGTGACGACCTGCAGTACCAGAACGCCCCATCGACCGCCACCCCCATGATGATGGGCAACGCAATCCCATCGAGAACCGAGAATGTGTAACCTAGTGCCGAGAGCGCACCCATCTCTGCAAATACCACAAGCCCGGTCCCGGTTAGAGTTGCAGCGACCACGAGTGGGTCCCTGAGTCCGATGACCAAGATAGCACCTAGAAGCACTACTGCGGGCAACATGAATACCTGAAGGTCATTCTCAGCGAGTTCACGGGCTTCGGAGAACAGCATATTGGAGCCGACCGGGGTAATCTGGAACTCCGTCGATTTGCTAACCTTCTCCGCCCATATCTTGAGTTGCGACCAGTCCATGTCCCCACCATCATTGTCGAGCCAAATTATCCAAAGCAGTTCATTCGCCTCCGGTGCCAGTTCTGCCGATGCGCCGGGAAATGATGGACAAGCGAGGTTGAAGTTGGCCTCATCGGGAAGGAGGAGGATGGTCGCCTGAAACGCCGCCTTCTCCTCATTCGTGGAGTTCAGACCACACCATCCTTCCTCCATCGTCGGCTGCAGGACATCTGCCCACTGTGTGGCGTTCTCCAAGGAACGGTTTCGAGAAGCGAAGGCCTCAGACCAGATTGCGAATGGAGTTTCGATTCTTTCGAATATCATGTACTCAGCCTCCCAAGAGGTAGCAGGGTTAGAGCCGTCCCACGCCTCCTGTTCGAGTTGCATCAGACTCTGGACCCTGCTCAAGTTATTCGTCAACCTAGCGCCATCGTCGTGACTGATCATCAAGACGAGTTGGGAGTGCCGATTGTCCATCGAATCCGCGTTGACTCGCTGAACCACCTCATCGTCGAAAATGACCTCGCTCGACAGCACCGGAGAGACTGGAAAGGCGAGCAGCAGGGCCGAACAGGCCAACAGCAGCAACAGCAGTGATTGGCGAGCCCATCTAGGGTCCATGGTGATGGCTCCGGCGGCAGCATGAATCATTGTTTTCATCACCGATGGCGAAATCACGACACTCTACGAGTGTCGAAGCGCGCCAAATGCTAGGCTCGCGACAGGCAGTAAACGCGTGTGCTCACCGGGAACTGTTCGAGGAAAGGAAGTTCAGCTCCACTCCATCCATTGGCCGGTCGATTGCTCGCGGTAGTACCAAACGCCACTCCCTTCGGGATGCTCGGTGACCTCGTGGCCATCCTGCATGTGGCCCTGCACGCTCGGTGAGGGCCAATCCGGAGCGCTGAACATCTGGTCTGCGTCCATCTGGTCGCTGTCTACCGAGTCCTTCGGCTCCAGCTCATCAGTTGCCCACTCTCCCTCGTCATCCCGGTTCCTTCTCCACATCGCAACCATCACGAGTGTGGCCAGCAAGACGAGAACGGCGGCAACCGCCCCTCCGATTAGCATCAGGTTCGGCGAACTCGAGGCGGAACTCTCTTGCTGAGCGTTGTCTCCCACTCCGTCACCATCAGAATCCGTCGTCTCGTCCGGGTCATTAGGGAACGCATCGGCGTTGTCTCCCACTCCGTCGCCGTCCGCGTCCGCGGACTCGTCCGAGTCGTCGGGGAACTCGTCATCAGCGTCCAAGACTCCGTCACCGTCTGAGTCAGCGGGTAGTTCCTCGCCATCGTCGGTCAGTACTCCATCATCAGTTACGATGATGGTGAGGTGAGCCGGGTAGTAGTTCCCACCGGAGACCCAGATGTGAAGAGTACCTGCTGGGAGGACGAACGAAGTGAGGCCGTTGTCGTTTGAGATGCTGGCGACCAAAGTCATGTTGTCCTTCACTAGGAGAACCGAGAGGCCTGGCACCGGCTGGTTCGCCTCGTCCATCACCGATATCTGAACGATGTCACCCGGCCTCGGATCCGGTGGACTGAAGCTTAGTGTGAGGTTCTCCTGCTGAGGCGGCTCGGGGTTCGGAACCGATATCTCGGAACCAAACGCTGCTACCATCGTCGCATTGTCTCCCGAACCCTTCTGTGCCACAGCAATCACGGTGTAGTCGTCGTTTGGTGATGAGAGGATTGGCAGTCGCAGGTCGGCACTAGAGCCAATTCCCCAAGCGACTGAGTCTAAGGTGCTGAACAAGTCATCGACCATGCCGAAGATTTCGTCATCGGTCATATCCTCGTCACCAGTACAGAATTCCTGCTCACCGTTTTCGGTTCTGTCTTCGTCAGGATAGTATAGGAACTCGTATCCTTCTCCGTACCCAGTATTTGTGGTCAGTGTGTAGGTCCCTTCATCGTCTTCATCCAATATGAAGTTAGCATAGTATCCATCCTCCCACTCTTCCATGTTCCAGTCACTCACAGGGGTGAGGGTATTACCGTCGCTATCTGTCAAAACTGCATTGCTTGGGTCGTAAGTTAGCAAACCACTAGATGCGTATTTGTTGTTTGCTTTCTGACGCAGCTCGATTCGAACATTGCTATGTTGCCCATCATCCCATCTTTCCTCATGCCAAGCATCCATTATTTCGCAGACCGACACCAGATCCTTCTCGACAGGAATCCATCCACCCAAGGCTTCCCTCGCTTGCACATAACCGAGTTCAGTGAATGCTGAGAAATCGACTGTGGCTGGGTCAAAACCATTGCGTGGAGTCGCCAAGGCCAGAATGCGCGTGGCACTCTCATTTCCAGAATCTAGAGCGATGTTGGTTGTCTGTCCAGGGCCTAGAGCGCCGGTCATCTCCAAACTCTCAGGGTCATTAAGAATGAAACCGACATGCAATGCAGTAGGGAATAGTTGACCTTCTTCCAATATCAATGCTGCAATCATGGAGAGAGGTGCTTTGATTCGGACTTCCTGCGTGCGTGTAGTGTCTCCTTGCTGGAACTCAAGCTCATGAGATTCAGCCTCACCCCAATCATCCTCACCAATGTCTGGGAATGCTATCGAAAGATCTACTGGCATGATTGCTAGGGTGACCGTGAACTCATCTTCATCCATACCCGATGGTGTTACTGAAATTGCTGTCAAGCCGCTGCCGCCAGGCTGAACTGAATAGACGGGTATACCGGTCAAGGTGGTCTCCTCGGTCAATCCACCTAAGGAAATCGAAGCCTCGGTGGCTGCGACAATGTTCATCCCCACTCCTGTCAGAGTCTCCCCATCTGAGCGGACTACCTTGGTCTGCACGATGCTGATATAGGCACCCGGTAGGGAGGGCGTGGCCGTCATGCTAATCTCACCATCGTTGTCTGAAGTGAGGATTTGTTCATCCATGACCTCAATTGGCCCATCGGTGATGAAGCCATTGATTATCAGTGGAGATGGAGTTGCAGAATCATCCATTCTTAGGTAGCATTCACCCATTCTGAAGTTTCCTTCAAACCATCCATCATCCTCACCATCGTGCCAGAAGCCTTTGTCAACGGTGAAGTTGGTGGAATGTTGAACCTCATTTCCATCCATGTCAAAGAAGGTGATGGTAATGTCAAATTCTTCTTGAGTTCCGCTTGCATAATCATGGCTCCACCACTCCTCTTGAGAATCTGATTCATTACCTCGTTCTGAAGTAAATCCATCTCCCCAATCGACTACCACATGTTCGAGGTCCGGTTTATCGAATTCACCCTCATCGCTTCTGAAGGTGTCGTAACGCCATCCAATGTTTACATGATGGCCATACCCATTTCCTTCGCTTACAGTACAGCCAGAAGTTCCCGGAAGAGGTACTTGCATCATAATTTCGAATTCAAGGCCATTCACAGTAGTTCCAGAAGTCGTAACATCCACTAAACCACTCAGTCCTGAGATCTGGTTACTAGCGTCCCATGATGAACCACTGCCAGCAACTTCGATATCATTTTCCAAACTGGATGCTTGTGGGTATTCTCGGTCGTCATCATGGCCACTGTATGGGCTGATAGTTACACTAACATCCCCTGTGAGATCATTACCAGTATAATTCCCAGTGAACTCGGTCAAGTTTCCAGCCTCTCCGCGCACTGAGGTAATTTCCACATCTCCATCAGGTGAAAATTGTGCAACAGCACCTTCAGCAAGTTGGGGGGATATGCGAATGATGGCGACATCAACCTCTGCACCTTGTACAGGACCGGTTGCGTCGTAGGAAAGTGCGCTCAAGGTGTAGGGTGAATTGACTGAAGTAGTCTCATCTTGGTCAACTATGACGCCTAGTGCAGAGACGATGAAAATCTCATCAAAACCTTCCCACGCCATTGTAGCCATCATAGAAGGTCGGAGAGTTTCAAGTCGGAGTTTGGCACTATCAATATTAGACACATCCCCATTGTAATTCTCCATCGGCTGGGAGAAGGTCCATACTGCGTCTTCAATGATATTCGCGGTCAAACGACCGAGATACTTGCTACGGTCGTTATCCGTTTGCACCAGAACCGCATTAATCGTAACACCATGGTTGTTGGTCATGCTCATGGGGAATCCATTCGGGTAGTCATTGTCATCATCAGGTCCCCCGAAATTCAGTTCTATTCCTATGTCGAGGACATGTCCATCATAGACGGTAGTGCGAACATCGTAGAGTTCTTCAAAGGCCACAGACTCTTCTGAAGGTGTAGTCTCTTCCTCTTCCTCTTCCTCACCGCCAGGTTCCCACCACATTTCTCTGTCTATTCCAGAAGCATTCTCTGCCCAGTCTGCGAAATCCATGAGGACAACACCGGATTCATTCCAAACCTCATTTTGTACTGAAGTCAAGAGGTGATCAATAATGTCCTCTGGAAGAGTGTTGAATTTGTCGAAAGCGTCATTCACATAGGCTGAGGAGGTGCTTGACTCCATGTTTGCGGTCCAAGCCTGCCCCTCGGTGGTCTCGAGGAGCTTCTCGTATTCCCAGATGATATGGTCTGGTATGTCATCCCCATCCGTGTCAAGGATGTCGGATTCGCCGTCGATTTCTTCTCCCATCTCAATCCATCGAACAATAAAAACTTGGAATGGAGTCATGTTACCCATGTCACCTTCCATCAATGGTTCGGCCCATGCCTCCAAGGCATCCACGATAGCATCGGGGTGACCTGATACAGCAAGTAAAGCGATATTTTGCATGATGGTCTGAATTGCTTCAAACTCCTTGGTGTTGTTTACAAGGTCGTCTAGCGCCTCCCTCAGAGCGAGCCATTCGTCGCTGCCGAGAAGTGCATTGTATGCTGCTTCAAAATCACCAGTTCCCTCAAATCGAGTGAAGTTCTCTATCGAATCAAACAGTCGGAAGTATTCACCAACCTCATCGAAATCATCGAATGTCCGAGGCAGTGGGAATTCGGCAGCATAGAGCATGAGCCCAGTGATGAATGATAGCCCTGCATTCGCATCATCTGAATCTAACAATACCATCAATGCATCTAGGAAGTTTGCTCCTGCAGACATGTTGTACTGGTTGTGTCCTGCATCGAGCATGGAATCCCACAGTTGCTCACTGCCACCTAATCCCTGACCCTCGGTTGCAACCGCTACGAATGTAGACCAAGTTCCGTTTCCGATGACTATCGACTCCAATGAATCGAACTCACCCTTGATGTCTAGACAGGGATTTGCCGCATCCCAAGCGTCGTCCATGGCTTGGAGAACCTTCTCAATTTCGCCACGGAAAACTTGAGCCAGTTGCGTCGGGTCATCCACAGCGACCAAGACCCCATCTTCTGCAATCACTCTGGCGCCGTACACTCCACCAACAGAGTTGCTGGGAATGGTGTAAACCCCTCCCCACCTCATGGTGTTGCCATCGTCCTCGTGAACTCCAACTCGTGTCAGTACGATAGTATCGATGACGACTCCCGAACCGGGTAGTCTAGTCGAGGAAATGAGTTCAATTGGGTCGATTTCAGGATACTTGATGATGTCAGCGTAAACCAGAGTAGAATCTGTGTGACCTCTTGTAAGAGCCATTATTTCCACATCGGCACCAACGCCGGCAAACTTGGTGTTGACATATCCGTCGATGCTCAATGTCTGCGTGACGCCACCCATGGGCTGGCTGTCATTAGGTGCTGGGATCTGGGCCATGGTGGGTGCCAAAGCCATGCAAGCAAGCAATATTGCAAGCGTTACTGCAGTTCTCTTCATGCGCACACGTGCGCATGAGACCTTGATATGAGTATGGGTGGTTTATTCAATGCCTCAACGAAATGATATTCCGAGACTAAGCGCACCATTCTCGTCCAACAGGGATGCACACTCCCAGCCATCGAATTCCGCTTCGGTCCAAGTCCCCCCACCAGGGGTGAACGAACTGCTGGGAAGGCCAATCGCATCGAGCCAAGTGCGGAGTGGCGAGAACACAGGCCCACCTGAACTGGAGACATCCCAAGCTTGGGCGGCGACAACCTCGTCACCGGTGACCGGGCACCAAGGGTTGGTATCTTCCACCTCTTCACCGAGTCTGAACAACTCTCGCATGCCTGCCAACTCTGTGGGAGTTTGGCCATCGTCGAATGTCCCCGCCATCTGTTGCCATGCTGCTGGGTGTTGAACTTGGGTAGGTGTCCTCGCCTCGACGAAGTTCGCGGTTAGGCTGATGTCGGATTGGCTCGATTCGTCACAGAAGAAGTTGCCAGGCAGGCAACCGCGCGCATCGAGAGTCCCTCCAATGAGTGACTCAACCATTATCCAAGGTCCCGACCGACTTTCCTTTCCTCCGTCTACATCTACGAAGGCGGCAACATACCTGTCATTAGGAATCCAACGGGGCGGGTCGTGCTCGATGACGAGGTCGATTTCATAGGAGGCGTCGCCAGCCTCCCAGTCAACTATCAGCCACTCTCTAACGATGAAATCGTCCGCCTGATATTCACGCAGGTAGGTGATGCTCAGTTGTGCCTCGACGCGACCGAGCCTGCCGATGTCGTCGATGAGTTTGGTGATGACTACACTCCCACTCACCTCCACTCCACGAGGGGTCGACGAACAGTCACCGCATCCTTCACTGAACACGGGATGAGACTCCAAGTCCAAAGTCGCCAACGCATCGGTTTCAAAACCGTCGAAGCCGAGTGCGTCCATTGACGAGCGAGTCGAGAGGATGACCGTTCCTGTCAGCCGACTGACCTCCAGTTCGGACTCCGCCTCCCCCTCGGGCTCGATTCCGATGGTAATAGTCGCCAAGACCACGATTGCGAGGACTACCCATTCGATCATGTTGCTATCAGTGATGGTTTAGACCCCCTCTTCGATGATTCCCGTCACTTGCAGATTATTTTGTGGCTTGAGTTTATCCCCGAGAGATGACATGAGCAAACCAGTTTACGGACAAGCACACACCCATTGAATCTGAATTCATTCCAACCCATTGGTTAATTGACGGAACGCCGACAAGGGTCCATGCTCCTAGGACTGACCGGCCGAAACGGCTCGGGCAAGAGCGCAATCATCAACTGGTTCGCCGAGCGAGGCTACGGCACTAGTTCCTGCTCCGACTCCATTCGCCACTGGCTACGAAATAACGGCCGAGAGGTGACCCGTGAGAATCTCATCGCTGGGGGCCGCAGTCTCAGAGCCTCTGGAGGCCCGGGCGTTTTAGCCGAAATGCTGCTCACTCTAATCGAGGAGGGGAACCACGCAATCGACAGCATTCGGACTCCCGCTGAGGTCGAAGCGCTAAGAGTGAGAGACGATTTCCTTTTGATTGAAATTCGTGCCAGCGAAGATATTCGTTGGGACCGTTTGAGTTCTCGCGGCAGGGCGGGCGACTCCAAGACATTCGAGGAATTCAAGGCGGCCGACCAAGCGGAGTTGGAGGCACACGATGAGAGTGGTCAAGCCCTACTCGCAACAGCGGAACTCGCTGATGTCGTGATTCACAATGACGGCACTATCGAGGAACTTTACACTCAACTCAAAGCGCTGGCGGACACATTCACTCAGTGAGGTCACCGCGTGGGTCTTTTGGACCCTCTGTTCGCTGTACTACGACGCCGTGACTCTCTAGATATTCAATTCCGTTGGCACCACCAAAACCGCCGTCAACCACAATCACTCGAGTGATTCCAGAGTGATGAGTCAACTTGGCGCACATCATGCAAGGCTCTCCGGTTACAATCAACCAGGCTCCCTTCGTTGGAACCCCATTCGCCGCCGAGTTACAAATCAAATTCATCTCGGCGTGGTGGCAACCGATTTCAACCCGAGTTCCAGAAACGACTTCGTTCGTATCCCGCAAACAAACATCGCCGCCACACAACTCTCCGCCACCACGCGGGCCACCATTGTAGCCATCCATGAGAATGACATTGCGGTCGGGGTCCACCAGTAAGGCACCGAACTTGGCGCGGGGGCAGTTGCTCGCCTTGGAGAGCGCGAGACATTGCTCGATTCGAATTCGGAGATGCTTATCCTTCATCTGCAACCACCAACGCCTTCTCGCTGTCGAACAGGCCCTATGAGCCTTCGTCAAGTCCAGTAACTCTTCTCGGGGGTGGGTCGAAGTGTGGTCATAGCCTCTGTGCTGCCTTGGCCCAGCTCATTCAACAGATTGCCGACGAGGTAGATGCTGCCGATTACCAAAACAGGCTGTACCGGGTCACCCGACGCCAACTCAACCGCCCTCGCCAATCCTGCCGCCGGCTCTGGAAATTGCTCGACCTTCGCTGGAACACCCTGTGCCTCCAACTCATTCGCCACCTCACTTGCTCGAACCGCCTTCCTCCGTCCTTTCTGGGGTTCTGTGACAACGATGTACTCTACTTCCCCTTCAACAATCAATTCGGTTAGGGGATGAAGGAAGCCGACCAAATCGGCTTGAGGAGTGCAGCCGAGGAGAATGACTCCCGGCGTGGGTGATGCATCTCTTTCCATCTGGATTCGCATCTGTTCGCATACCTTTTCCATGCCGCTGGGGTTGTGCGCAGCATCGAGTAGAATTGGGACGCCGTCCCATTCCAACCACTGCATCCTGCCGGGCCAAACGGTGTGGTGTACCGCGCTCTCAACCATCTTGGCCGCGTCATGCAAATGTGCGAGATTCAAAACCAACTGTGCTAACCGAGCCGCCTCTTTCTGGTAAGTTGACCAGCCATCGAACCCATCGAAGTCGGGAATTGGTCGATGGCTCTCATCAGCGCTGTCGAATCGGATTCCCATCGCTCGGTCGGAGCGCCACCAAAATGCACTAGAATGGTCCATGACAGCA